>JAKQBU010000386.1 GCA_029573975.1 Planctomycetota bacterium | reverse complement strand
CCGGTGGGCGATGCCGACCGGGCGGCGGCCGGCATTCCCTTCGGTGTGGAATCGCGGGACAATCTGGCGGCCGAACCGTTCCGGGGCACCTTTTTTACCGACGGCTATCCGGAGGGCTACTATGCCACCCGCTGGACGGATGTTTCCGGCGACGATTATGGTTACACGTTCATTTGTCCGCCGGGTATGCATACCGGCTATCTTTTTCAGCGGCAAAACCGTTCGCTGGAGTTTATCCTGCTCCATCTGCGGACCATGCCGGTCGATGTCTTCCGTTCCTGTCATCCGTTGCTGCAGGGTAAAGGGCATCATTCCTGGCGTTTTGCCCTGGTGCCGCACGAAGGCACCTGGCGGGAGGCTTTGTCGTATCGCCAGGCACTCGAGCAGCAGGTGCCGCTGCTGGCGTACTCGCCGTGGTATAACCTTTCGCGCGGCGGAGTTTCGGTGGAAGCGGTTCCCAGCCGGTTGACGGGACCGCCGGCCTATTTCGGCACCCTGCCGCTGCAAGTGGAAGAGGCAACGGCCCAGCCGGTACAATCTTTTGTTTCGGTATCCCCCGCCCATGTGCTTCTCTCTTCGATGCGTCTAGTTCCCTCGCAGGAGGGAGATGGGAGTCAGCAATATGAATTGCGGGTGTATGAAACTGCCGGCCAGCCGGCTGATGTCACCATTCAATTCGCCGGTGAGATCAATCAGGCGCGGCAGGTCAATTTCCTGGGAGAGCCGCTGGATTCTGCCGGAAAAATAGAAACCGCCGGCAAGGAAATCCGCTTTACAATTCAGCCGTGGAAAATCGTGACGTTGCGGGTTAGCCCAAATGATACCAACGCCAGTTCTCATAATCCCAATGCGGAAACGACGCCATTGTTCGAAGAAGATCGGCCGGACTGGGAATTGAAATTCAGCGATGTCAATCCCCGCGTACTCTCGGTCATGCCGGGAGAATCCGACAAGGTTTTCTATGATCCGATTATCCAGCGAGAGGTCAAGTGGGAGCAGGATGTCTATTGCCCTACCTTTTCGGTGTTCGAGAATAAGCTTTATTGCGTTTACCGTTCCTTCGGTGACGATCAGCAGTGGCGGATGGGTCTGGCCTGGAGCGAGGATGGACTGCACTTCACGCGCTGCGATCAGCCGGTCTTTCATGCCCGGCCTCAGGACGAATTCCTCGGTTTGCTGCGTGATCTCAAGGTGGCCAGCATTTCCTACGGTGATTCGCGTCTTTTTGTGGACGAGGGCGGCACCTATTACCTGCTGTTTAACTATTTCAGTCATGGTCATGTCAATGCTCAGGAACTGGCGGTCGCCAGCACACGCAATATGAAAAATTGGACGGTGCACGGACGAATTTTCGCCAAAAAGGCGCCGCGCGATATGGATGTCATTCCGGAAGCCGCTCCCGGCCGGTTTCCCCACCCGGCGGTAGTCACACGGCTGGAAGGAAACCGGTTGATGGTGACAAAAATTAACGGCAAATACTGGATGTATCTCAATTGCCTGGCCACCCAAGGCCCTCATTCCTTGTGCATGGCAACCTCGGAGAATATGATCGACTGGGCGGTGGAGCGTGACGAGAATGGCCAGTTACGCCACCCCATGCCGCTGCGGCCGGGATATTTTGACAGCCTCTACACGGATACTACCGCCGCTGTGCTGCGAAAGGACGGCATTCTGCTTATTTACAATGGAATTAACGACGATCCGAAGGGCAACGGCGACTCGCGGCGAATGCTTTATGCTCATTACCCGGCGCAGGCCTTGTTTGATCGGGATCGGCCCTACCAACTGCTTCATCGCAGCACCAGCCCGTTCAAAGGCGGTGACGCTGAGCTGGAAAAGCAGCCCATCGTCTTTTGCAACATGCCGCTGTATGAGTCCTGGTCACTGGTGCCGCTTCAGAGTGAACTGTTGCTTTATTGGAATCACGGATTCGGCCGGCGGTCGGTGGGATTATGGAAATCACCGATTCCAAATAGTATGAAGTAATGCAGGCGGGTTTGCGACCGCTTTTTTCATGGAAGAAATTGTTTTTTTAATAGTTCCAAAGTGCGTTCCACGAGAATATCCCCGCTTTGGGGGTCGAAGAGAGTGTTGGATGCCTCGTAGCCGCCCTCGCGGAAGGCTTCGTCGGTGACGAGGTAGCCTTGCAGTTCCCCGTTGGCCAGGGAAATCACAAAGGTATTGGGGGCTTTGTTTTTGATTTGCAGGGCATATTCCACAAAGATTTCACCCGGCCAGCCGACATACTTCCACGGACCCACAGAAAAAACCTGAATTTCCGCCGGTAAACAACTTTGGTAAATTTTGCTCAACTGATTGCCGGCCGCCGCTTTTGTCAGGGTGAGGGTTTCCTGAGCGCCAAAAAGGTCGCACTCTGCCGTGCGTATCTCTGCCCGCGGGCGGCGGTTCTGGCGGGCCTGTTCCAGTTTTTGCAGGGTGGACTGCAAGCCGGCTTTCGCGGCTTGCACCGGGGGAAACGTTCGCGGAGTCAGGCCGGTAAAATCCTGAAGGCCATGCAAAGGAATTTCGGTGGAAAATTCGACCTGGTGCAAAGCCTTTTCCACCGCCCGGCCCAGCATATGCCCCAGCCGTCGGCACTCCTCAAACGTAGTATCCCGGATGGTATGGCGGGGGCTGAGATTGCCGCAGGGGCCGGTATGGTACAAAATCGGGCAGTGCTGCAAGCCCGACGTTTGCTGGAGATATTCCCGCGCCATACCGGGAAAATCGCCGCTGATCAGAGTGGAGTTTTGCTGGAGCACGGTGGGGTGCATCGAATAGACCATCATCAAAGCCAGAGGATGGTGGTGGGCGGCGGAGCGCAACAACAGAACCGGGACCTGATAATCCGCAGGTCCGGCCGGATCCCGGCGATTGGTTCCTACCCCGTGCGCATCGGCCAGTACGAAAGCTGCCTCCGCCGGCTGGGCTGCGTAATAAGCCTGGAGGGCCGAGGCCACGATCTGTTCCTCCAGGAAGACCAGATATTCGGGATTGGTGGGCGGCACAGCCGGATCCTCGCGGTTGCTGATATAGTCCACGGTTTTCGGGCCGGAGTGGGTATGGGTGGCGGTGATCATGATGCCAGAGGCGGGAATAGCGGTAGCCTGTTCGATTTTCCGGCGGGCTGACTGGGCCAGATGTTTCGGTATAAAAATGATATCATTGGCAATGAACAGTAACTGCGTATGACCGTCAAACAGATAAAGAGCCGAACTATATAACGGATCGTGAACGCCCGTGCTATAACGGGGCATATGAGGATACCCGAAAAGAAACTGGGAATTGCGGGGTGTGATTTCTCGGGTTGCCGCCCCGGCTGTCAAATGCGTATCCATGAATTCTCCCGACTTTACTGATTCTGGTAATTACCGCCCAGGGGAATCGCCGTATTTTCAAAATAGTTATCTTCCACAATGCAGGGCTTGGAAATTTCCAGCAGCAGGGCCGGGCCGATCCCGGTAAAGGAATGCGGCTGATCCACATTCACCAGAAGCGTATCCCCTTCCGACATTTGAGATTCCCTGCCCAGAATCTGCATTTTGACCTTTCCTTTTACAACATAGAAGGTCTCCACTTTATTTTTATGCCAGTGCATCGGGCAGGTTTGGCCGTCAAAGACAAACAGGAATTTGCCGCAGTATCCAGCTTCGATTTCGTTGGCAATCCAGTATTCGATCAAACCAGTGTGACTAAAATCATTCAGGCCGAAATGTAAAAACAACGGTTCCACCGGGGGCATGGTGATGGCCCATTGTTTCATCTGTTCTTGGAATTTTTTTGAAAAAATACGTTTGTCTGTCTCGTCCAGTGATACTTTACTTAAATCAGCAACCATAATACCAATCTCCGCCATTATGTTTATATATGTTATATTATACTTATCCTAACATTTATTAACATGTGTGTCAAATATAAATTATTCATGGAAGGTTGCATTCACTCTCACATAAATATCTGTCGTAAAACAGACTTGGCATAAAATGGTATATTTAATAATGTTAGATTATGTTATTTATGTGAAATATCATGCAGGAAAGGATTGTATGGCGGAAAAGATTTCCGAAAAGCTGCGTATAACCAGAATTCGTAAGTTGCTGCAAAGCGAGCGGATGGTGTCCATATCGGATTTGGCCCGGCAATTTGAGGTTAGCGAGATGACCATCCGGCGGGATTTGGACAAGCTGGAGCGGACCGGACAGGTTCAGCGGACTCATGGGGGGGCGATTCCGGCTGAGCGAATGGACTTTGTGTTCGATTTTCTCGCCCGGAGGAAATCAAATAGGGTGCAGG
>JAKQBU010000353.1 GCA_029573975.1 Planctomycetota bacterium | reverse complement strand
GCTGGCCCCCTTTACCGATGCCGGCGGCGTGCTCACCCTGAACGGCATCTTTTGCCCGAATGAATCCACGACCTTCGGTATGCTGCGGGCCTTGCAGGACGGCGGCCATGCGGGCAAGGTTTTCTATGTGGGATTTGACAGCTCCGACAAACTCATCCAGGCCCTGGCCCAGGGAGAAATCCACGGCCTGGTCATCCAGGATCCTTTCCAAATGGGATACCTGGGCGTCCAATCGATCATGCAGTTTTTGCACGGTAAGGAAGTGGTGAAAAAAGTGGATACGGGATCCGTGGTAGCCACGCGGGAGAATATGGACAATCCCGATGTGGCCCGATTGCTCAAACCGGATTTAAAACAATGGCTGAACGAGTAAGCAGACCGGCCGCGACCTTCTGCCTGGAAATGCGGGGCATCTGCAAAAACTTTGGCGCCACGGCCGCCCTGCAGCAGGTCGATCTGAGCGTAAAGTATGGGGAAATTCACGCTTTAATCGGGGAAAACGGGGCGGGCAAAAGCACCCTGATGAAGATTCTCGCCGGGGCTATTAAACCGGACGGCGGCGAAATGCATCTGGCGGCCCGGCGTTTTGCCCCGCAAAATCCCCTGGAGGCCAAACGGGCCGGCGTAGGAATGATTTATCAGGAATTGTCACTGGCCGGCCATCTGACGGTGGAAGAAAATATCCTGCTGGGCCGGGAGCCGCACCTTTGGGGCTTTCTCCGGCGCTCCGCCATCCGCCGGCAGGCACAGGCGGCCCTGGGATTCTTTGCCGACGCCGAAATCCGCCCCGGCCAGAAAGTCCGGGAGCTTTCCGTGGCAGCCCGCCAGCGGGTGGAGATCGCCCGGGTGCTGGCCACGGGCTGCCAGGTGATGGTGCTGGATGAGCCGACCAGCTCCCTCGGCCGCCAGGACGTCCAGCAGTTATTCGCCATTCTCCAGGCCCTCAAAAATAAGGGGCATTCAATTATCTACATTTCCCATTTTATCGAGGAAGTGAACCAGATCGCCGATCGGGTGACGATTCTCCGGGACGGCAAAACGGTCTTCAGCCGGCCCGTACCGGAAATAACCCCCGAAACCATTGTCACCGCCATGGTCGGTAAACCCGTGGGCCAGCTCTACCCCCGCTCCGAGCGCCGCCGGGGCGAGCCGGTTTTGACGGTTCGTGCTCTTCGGTCCCCCAAAGTACAATCGGCCGATTTTACGCTGCATCGCGGCGAAGTCCTCGGCATAGCCGGCCTGGTGGGGGCCGGCCGAACCGAACTGCTGCGCGGCATCTTCGGTCTGGACCCGGTGCAGAAGGGAGATATCACCCTGGCTCTCTACCGCGGCCCCGCCTCCCCGCGGCAGCGCTGGCGGCAGGGTGCGGGCATTTTGAGCGAAAACCGCAAGGAGGAAGGCCTGGCCCTGACCCTCTCGATTGCGGAGAATACGACGCTGTCCAGCCTGGCCCGGCTGGGCCGCCTGGGCCTGGTCCGCCCTTCCGTCCAAAATCGCCAAACCGCCCGCTGGATCGAAAAACTGGGGATTCGCTGCCAGTGTCCCCAGCAAAAGGTAAACGATCTCTCGGGCGGCAACCAGCAGAAAGTGGCGCTGGCCCGCCTGCTCCAGCACGAGGTGGACGTCCTTTTGCTCGATGAGCCGACGCGCGGCATCGATGTGGCGGCAAAAGCTGCTATCTACCAGCTTATCGATGAACTGGCCGGCGGGGCCGGTGGCCGGCCGTCCCGGGCGATTTTGATGATCAGCAGTTATCTGCCCGAACTGCTGGGAGTCTGCGACCGCATCGCCGTCATGCACCGGGGCCGGCTGGGCGAGGCCCTCCCAGCCTCCCAACTGGATGAACATAAACTCATGTTAGAAGCGGCAGGCCGAAAGGCAGGTGTTTGAGTGAATACGATAAACCAGGAAAAAGATTTGGCCGCCCTTCCCCCCCAAAACGGCCGTTCCAGCCGCTTGTACCGGCTCTGGAACACCTTCGGCCCGGTTCTGGGGCTGGCCGCCATCTACCTGCTGTTTGTTTTGATTGGTCCCTCGAGTTTCGCCGGCGTTCGGAACCTGGAAACCATCGCCCGCCAGACCGCCATTGTGGGAACGGCCGCCCTGGGCATGACCCTGATCATCATCTCCGGCGGCATCGACCTTTCGGTCGGCTCCGTAGTGGCCTTCAGCACGGTGGTCATCGCCCTGCTTCTCCAGCGGTACCACGTTTCGCCTTTGCCGGCCGCCCTGGCCGGGATCGCCGGCGGCGGCCTCTGCGGCCTGCTGAACGGCCTGCTCATCACGCGCCTGAAAGTCGTGCCCTTTATCGTCACCCTCGGCATGATGCTGCTGGTCCGCGGACTGGCCAAGGGCCTGGCCGGCGAACAAAAGATCGATGCCCCGATTACCTGGCTCAACGAGCTGATGGCCGCCCTCCCACAGGGGCGCCGCTGGCTGCTGGTCCCCTGGGGCGTGTGGATCCTGATCGGCATGGCGGTCGTCATGGTCCTGGTGTTGCGTTATACCCTTCTCGGCCGTTATACCTATGCCATCGGCTCCAGCGAACAGACCGCCCGGCTCTGCGGCGTGGCGGTCCAGCGCGTAAAAATCTACCTCTATACCCTCAGCGGCTGCCTGGTCGGCCTGGCCGGTTTGATGCAGTATTCCCGGCTTACCGTGGGCGACCCGACCGTCGCGGTGGGCCTGGAACTGGATGTCATCGCCGCCGTGGTGATCGGGGGCGGCAGCCTCTCCGGCGGCGAAGGCTCCGTCCTGGGCAGCATGATCGGCGCCCTGATTATGACGGTCATCCGGTCCGGCTGCTCCCAGATGGGTTTGCCCAACTGGGTTCAGGAAATTATTACCGGCGCGATTATCGTGATTGCAGTCACCCTGGATCTCCTCCGCCGGCGAAAATACACCGCCTGACCCCCGCCGTTCTTATCCCAACCCCAACCGTTCTTATCCCAACCTCAACCGTTCTTATCCAAGCCCCGACCGTGAGGGAGGGGGTCAAATTTTGAATATCCTCCTGGCGGATATTCCCTGTTGAAATATCTATGTTTTTTTACGTTTTTTGCGGCAGGCCCTCTGGCATTCCTGGCTTTTCCGCTTGCGGCACAAACGGCATCTCTCGTCGCTGCACCACTGGC
>JAKQBU010000352.1 GCA_029573975.1 Planctomycetota bacterium | reverse complement strand
GATATTATCGTGGGTGGGCATAGCCACACTGCCGTGACGCCCCCGTTCATTGCCGGGAAAACCATAATTGTCCAGGCAGGCTCTTGGGGTAAATACGTTGGGGTGCTCGATCTGGAGATGGAAGCGGCATCCGGCCGGGTCCTGAAATATTCCCCGGACAATCTGAAGACCGTCATTGCCGGGCCCGATAGCCCCGCGGACAAGAAAATAGAAGGAATCGTCCAGAAATATAGTGACAGGATTAAACAAGAATTTTCCAGGGTTGTAGGCAGGACTAAAACGGACCTGCTGCGCCGTCCGGATGCCGAATCCAACCTGGGAAACCTGATTTGCGACGCAATGCGCAGGGAAGCGGGGGCCCAGATAGCCTTTTACAACAGCGGCGGGATCCGGGCCAATATATTCAAGGGAAAGGTCCGGCTGGAACAGGCTTATGAGGCCCTGCCTTTCGATGATGACCTGGTCTCAATGGACCTGACCGGCGCCCGGATCAGGGAAATCCTGGAGCACAGCGCCGCACGGGAATACGGGATAATTCAAATTTCCGGCATGAAAGTGAAAGTCAATCCCGCCAATCCCAAAGGCAGCAGGGTGGTGGAAGCGATGGTAAACGGCGGCAAATTGGATCCTGACAGGACTTACCGGGTGGCGACAAATGAATTCCTGGCTGCCGGGGGAGACCGGTATGTCTCTTTCAAACAGGGGAAAAACATTGTTCACGGGGATGACGTCCGCGATGTTTTCATCAGGTACCTGGAAAAAAATTCGCCCGTCAGCCTCCGCGTGGAAGGACGGATTTCTATTGTCAAATGAGAACAAATCAACCGAACGGATAACCGTTTATGTGAACGGCGTCCCCGTGAAAATATTCCGGGGCATGAGGGTCAGACATGCCCTTACAGCCCTCGATTATGAATACGTCAGACAGGCCGAGCAGGGAAAGATCCGCATAGAGGACGTCAACGGTTTCGCTGTCGGCCTGGACGGCGCCTTGCAGGATGGAAGCGGGATTATACTTAAATCATTATCATCCGGGTAAATCATCCACCTCCTTGACATGCTCCTGTTAAATTTGTTAAGAGCAGCCCCAGTTTAAACAAAGCGGCTGAAATCCATCCTGACTTTCAGCTGATCAAATCAAATCAGGCTTATCTCTCGTTAAATCACCCAATCTGAATTCCAGCCTGGCGGAGGACTGTTATGAAAAGGACTGCTTTGGCGGCTGTAATAATTTTTTCAGCTGTTTTTCTGAATGGATGTGTTCCCAGCGCATTATTGCCGGTTATGACAGCCGGATCTGTATATCAAGGCTACGAATCCATTTCTGCCCTGAAGAACGTCAAGGCCAAGGAGCCTGTATTCAAAAGATACCGGAATGCCTTCGTTCTGGCTGATGTCCAGCCCAAAAAAGAGGACTCTGCAAAAATGAATGCCGCGATAGAGCGGGCATACAGCCGGACAATAAACGAAATGGCCAGGGAAATGGGCCTGGACCTTGTCTGCCGGCCCTACGACGAATCGGCAGTATCAGCGAATCCTGATGCCTTGATCATCCAGGTTGAGGAGATCAAGTCAACCCTTCTTGGTAAGCTTGCATCCGGAGGTAAAATCAATATATCAGCCAAATTCATCGACAAGAAAACAGCCCGCTGCCTTGACGAGGAGAATTATAAAGTATCAAAAAACTATCACCAAGTGCTCGGGGTAATCTCTATCAGTTCCATGCTGAAGATGAACGGAAATAACAAGACTCACTCCGGAATACTTAAGAGGATAATGGAAAACAGGAATAAATACCCCATAGTGACGGCCCGGGAAAAAGACCTCCTCTCGAATGTATAAGGACGCCACAAAAAGAACGGCGGGTGAAAACCCGCCGCTCTTTTGTTGTGCAAATAACCTACATTACCCCATACCCGACCAGCAGGGCAAATACCGAAAGCACAACTCCCGACCAGATCAGGACCATTGTAGTATAGCCCATGATTTCCCTCGCGGACAGCCCGGCGAGGCCGAGCAGCGGCAGGGCCCAGAAGGGCTGGATCATGTTCGTCCACTGGTCGCCCCAGGCCACCATCATGGCCGATCTGGTCATGTCGATGCCCATGAGCTTCGCTGCTTCAATTGTAATCGGCCCCTGGACGACCCATTGGCCGCCTCCCGAGGGTACGAAGAAGTTGATGAGGCCGGCACCCCACAACTGAAACATGTAGAAAGTTTCAGGGGAGGAAATCGCGACGAACCAGCCGGCGATTATCTTGGCCAACCCGGTTCCGGTCAGTATTCCCTGGATTCCGCCATAAAGCGGGAATTGCAGGGCAATGCCGCCCGCCCCCTTGATAGCAGTGTTTACGGCAGCAATGTAATTCACCGGCTTCGAATGGAGTGCAAGGCCGGCAATGAAGAATATGAAGATAACGATATTGAGGTTAAGGTCGAAACCCTTCGTAGAGAAATGCCAGTAAAGGTAAATAAGACCCATGGCCACGAATATGTAGTTGATAATGTAGCTGTGGTCGATTCTCTCCGCCAGGGTGGGGCTTGCGGGCTTTTCCACCGCAACTATATCGCTCTCCATCTGGTCAAGCCTTTCCTTGGAAATGGATACCACTTCCTCATCCCTGGGGTGCATCAGGGAAAAAAGGATCGGGACAGTGACTATCAGGAGCAATGCAGGAATTAAATTATACGCCTGGAAGATGGTTTCGGATACCGGAACTATGGAGCCGGTTACTTTTTCAATGAAGTTCTGGGGAGCTTTCGCAGTGGCCAGCAGCAGGGGGATCGAACCCGAAATTCCCATGTGCCAGATAACGAACCCGCTGTATCCGGCAGCTATCCGATAG
>JAKQBU010000310.1 GCA_029573975.1 Planctomycetota bacterium | reverse complement strand
CTGTTTCGAGTGCAGGACGGCCAGGCCGTCATCGGCGGGATTGCCTCCACTTCCGTCATCGTAATCACCGCCTGTTCGCCGCTGATCGGATTTCTGTATTTGAAACGCAAAGTGTCCGTTTGGCTCTGTTCTCTGCTGGCGCTAATCATTTGTGCCATTTCCATTGCTGTCGGCCTGCGGCTGCCGATGGCGGTCCGGCCCGAGACCTGGAAACTGATGATTAGCGGCTATGTTCTGGTAGCCGCCGGCGTCCCCGTCTGGTTCTTTCTGCAAAGCCGGGATTTTATCAACGTTCATATCTTATATGCCGGTATCGTCTTTCTTTTTATCGCAATCATAGCGGCCGGATTGCGGGGTGGAGGCCAGGCTGGTTCGGCTGTCGCTATGATACCGATGAACAACTGGTCGCAGGGCAGCGCCCTGCTGGGACCGGGCTGGCCGGTCATGTTTGTCATCATCGCCTGCGGGGCCGTCAGCGGCTTTCACAGCCTCTGCGCCGGCGGGACCACCTGCAAGCAGTTGAATAACGAGGCGGCCGCCCGCCACGTCGGCTTTTATGCCATGCTGCTGGAAAGTTTTCTGGCGGTCTGCGTGATCTGCTGCCTGCTGGTCGGACTTTCCCTGGCAGACTACCGGGGCTATTGCTACCCGGCTGCCGGCAAAGGCAATGCGATCCTGACCTTTGCGATGGCGGTAGGCCATACGGTCAATACCGGCCTGGGTCTGCCGATTGCCGCCGGGGCCTTGGGGGCCATGCTCCTGCTGGAGGGATTCCTGGTGACAACCCTCGATACCGCCATCCGCCTGACCCGCTACATGATCGAGGAAGGCTGGGCCACGTTTTTCGGCCGCTACGATGTATTTGCCCCAGCCGGCTGTGCCGATCGGGCAAAATCCTTCGAAGTGGCGGGCACCGGCGGTATGCGGATCGCTGAACCACACCACGCGCCGGCCCCTGCGGCCCAGCCGGTGGTGGCCACCCGCGGTCTGGGCCGGGCGGCGCTGCGATTCTTGCGGTATTACTGGGTGAATTCCGGTCTGGCGGTAGCCATTATGCTGCTGCTGGGCTGGGGCAACGGCTATAAAGTCTTATGGAGTATCTTTGGTTCGGCCAATCAGTTACTGGCCGCCCTGGCCCTGGTAATCGGCTCGCTCTGGCTGATTCATAAAGGCCGCCCGGTCCGGTATCTGCTAATCCCCGCGCTCTTCATGCTGGCCACCTCCCTGACCATGCTGGTCCGACTGCTGCTGAAAGAGTATCTCCCCGGCTGGCCCAAAACAGCCCCCCTGGTCATTACCGCTCTGGTCGTCCTGGCCATGTCGGTGGGCATTACCCTGCTGGCCGCCCGAAGCTGGCTGCAAACACGCCGGAAAGAAACATAATCCCCTCTTACCCGCGCAACAATTTGGTTAGATAACTTGGAACCTGGGTCTCGAAGGTCATCATCTCATTGCGGATCGGGTGGCGGAAGGAAATAGACAGGGCATGCAGCGCCAGCCGCGGGTACTCACGGCCCGCTTGACCGTATTTGCGGTCGCCCACCACCGGATGGCCCAAATCCGCCAGATGCACCCGGATCTGATTTTTCCGCCCGGTCAACAGCCGCACCTCCAGCAGGCTGAACTGCAATGTTTCTTTTAGCACCTTATATTCCGTCTGGGCCAGCTTGCCTTTCGCGGGGTCCGCCGTGGAATACATATGATACTTTTTATCCTCCGCCAGATAGGAACGGATGGTCCCCTCCTTTTGGGCCGGCTGGCCGTGCACCACCGCCAGATATTTCTTCTCTACCTGCGGCCACTGCTCCTGCAAAAGCTCCTTCACCTCCAGCCGTTTGGCGAAAACCAGCACCCCGGAGGTCCACTGGTCCAGCCGGTGCACCGTAAATACCTCCTTGCGCGACTTCAGCGCCCCCTTGCGGACATAATCGGTCAGAATATAGCGGGCCGTGCGGGTCTTCTGGTTGCCTGTCCCCTCCGTCAGCAGCCCCGCCGGCTTATCCACCACCAGCAGATCCGCATCCTCGTACACAATTTCCAGCCGCCGGGGCAGATGCCGGTACGCCGTTGTTTTTTTCTTCTTAACCATATCTGCGGCATTATACCTTTATATTCGAAGTAATGGTTTGCAAAATCTGGCGGGCGCGGATGGCATAGGTGTGGCGGGCCAGCACTTTTTCACGGGCCGCCCGTCCGATTTTTTCCCGCTCCGTCGCGTGGCTCAGAAAATAGCGCACTTTGCGGACCAGGTCTTTGGGACTCTCGAAGGTTACCACCTCCTTTTCCAGCTCAAAATACCAGCCGATGTGATCCTTTTCGCGAATCTGCGGATGGTTTTTAACCAGGAAAAACGCACCCGCCGCCAGCCCGTTCAGCAGATGCTCATCGGGATAACCGCTGCTGCCGATAAACAGATGAATCTTCGCCGCCTGATAAAGCCGGTTTCTCTCCGCCCTGCCGGGAATCGTCCCCGCCACCCGGTGCTGCACCGGCGACTCATTCCAGAACGGCGGCATTTCCCGGCCCGGCTGGCCGGTCCTTTTACCTTGTCCCCATATTTTCAGCCCGATCCCCTCCCGGTCCAGAGCCGTCCCGTACGCATCGCACAAAACCGCCTGCCCCAGATGCTCCCGGATGAGTTCGACGAACATCCGGCGGACATCCTCCTCCGTAACCTTCACCCCGCACCGCTGGGCCTGCTGCAATATTTTCGCGGCACCCTCCCGGTGATATCCGGCCGGATCATGATAGATCTGCTCCAGAATCGCCTGCCAGAGCTGCTGATGCGACGAAAGGGTAATATGATACGTCAGCGGATCCGTACTGGCCCGGTGGGCCGCCAGCGCCGCCTCGCACCGATACCGGCTGTCCGCCGGCTCCCCCGGCCCCGCCGGATGATACAGCCGCTCATCCGCCGCCAGCGGCAGATGCACCACCCGGTCGGCCGCAATCCCCGCCTCCTGCAACCGGGCAGCCTGCTCCTGCCGCAGCGCAAAAATAAAATCGTTTGGCCCCATGCGGCCGGCTGCCTGGTTTTCCTTATCAAACAGATTCTCCGCCGGATTCCGCAGCACGGTGGCGCAAATCGCCGAGCCGGGAAGGTACGGCAGATCCCCCCGCAGCACATCCACCAGCAGAATCAACTGCGGCTGAAAATCCAGCAGCCGCCGCAACTGTGCCTGCTGCGACCCTTTGTCCGGCCGGTCAAAGACCATCCAGTCGGTAACCGCCCCCAGTTGTTCAAAACCCGCCAGCAGGTCCCGGCTGGCGGCCGCCTCCTCCGGCGAACAGCCGTGGGGGCAGTTCGCCACATGCAGCTCCCGCACCCGGGATAACGACAGCGGCGTCAGGATCTCCTGCCAGGTAATGTGCGTATCCCGCTGCCGGATTTCTTCCCGCAAACTCCGGATCTCCGCCAACACCAGCTCCGTGCAGGCATCCACCGCCGCCGTCACTTCTTTGGCAAAGGCCCGGTTCTCCCCCTCGCTCCGCCAGGGCCAGGCTATCGTCCGGCTGATGATCGCATAACCGGGATGCCGCCGGTAAAAATCCCGGATCAAAACCGCCGGATCGGGACCGGCCAGAAGCACCAGCCTCCCAACTCGCAGCGCCTCCGTAAAATCGTGCAGCCGCAAAGCCAGATTCAGGTACAGCGGTTCCGGCTCCACCACAAACAGCGCCTGATGCGGCCCCAGGACTTCCAGAATCAGCCGGGTATCCATGCCGCAGCCGATCCCGTTCAGCGCCAGATGGCCGTTGTCGAATGTCAGCCGCGCCAGATTGGCCCGGGCGGCTATACCAGGGACGGATGTATGCCCCAGCCAGCTCCGCCGCCCGCCGCTCTGCATAAAACGGAAACTGGGGCAGCCGTCCCGCGCCACGGCCGGTTCGACCGTATCCGGCACGTTCACGGCCTCAATCGCATCGGCCGCTGCCGGGTCCGATTCCCGCAGCGCCTGCAGATTCGCCGCCAGCAGCTTCTCCCCGGGCCAGTCGCCGGGCTGCCGAAAATGTTTTTTTTCTGATGGGACTTGTTCATCCATGAACCAAAAACTCCGCAGAGATGGGCAGGCTAAAGAAGTTTCATCCGCTGGCAGCCGCCACCGCCCGGCGGGATTTGCGCCGATTTGCGGCGGGCGCGGAGAATTGAATCTCCACCGCCGTATAGCCGAATTGCTGCAAACGGTTGGTCTTGACTTTGATATCGCAGGGATTGCAATGGCCGAACCGATCGCAGGGCAGCGGCTCGTTCATCATCTCGAATCCCGGATTCAGTATATGCCCGATCGGCTCCCCCTGTTCATAGAGGTCATGATGGCAGCGATAGACATTGCCGCCGGCCCCGATCAAAAGCTCGCTCGTGCGGCAGCGCACCTGCCGGGTATGGCTCAGGGTGCAGGCGTCCTCGTACTTATATTGCCCGTACAGCCGCCCCCCGGCAAAACCGAGAAATTCCTTCGTGCGAAAATCCACCCCCTCCCGGATCGCCCGCTGCTGCATCGCCAGAATATGCTCTTGCTGATCCGGATGCAGCACACCATAAATCCCAATCGAAAAACCCGCCTCCATCAGCCGGTGTGTCTTGCCCAGCAGTTCTTCAAAGGCCACCTGCCCGGGGTGATAACTCACCCGGATCGAGGCATACGGAGCTTGCCGCTGCAAACGGGCCGGATCCACCCGCGCGATAAACCGCTCCACATCGAAACTCAGGTTCGTCAGCAGGTCGATCGGAATCCGCTCCGGCAGCCCGTTGATAATCTCATAAAAGTCCGGATGCACGCTCGGCTCGCCCCCTTGCAGCGTCACCGGCACCGCCCCCTCCTGCCGCTCCAGATTCGTCAGCCGGCTCAGGCCCCGCACCCACTCCGAACCGGGCATGATGGTCTCTTTCTTACGCGGCGACTCATGCTCGTTAATGCAATAGCTGCACCGGTACGGACAGGCCATCGTCAGAAACACCGCTATATAGTTACACTCCTGGAGGAGGACAATGTCCGGCAGCGAAGATGAAAGATTGGGCATAGGCATGTTTCCCGGATTAACCTCCCACTGCCGCCAGTTCTTCCTGCCGAATCCGTTCCGGGGCCGATACGGTTGGGGCACGCCGCCCCGCCCCGATCAGCATCTCCACCGCATCCGCCACCATCTCCACACTCAAATAATTCATGCACGGATCCGCATAATCACAGCGGCTCTGATAGCAGGGAACACACGCTCGATGGCAGTCCGGCGTCAGTTTGATCCCCCGGCCATACAGATAAATCTGTTCCGGCGCCGTCGGCCCGAACAAGGCCACCAGCCTGGTATTCTTCAGCGCCAGCGACAAATGCAGGCCCAGCGAGTCGCTCGTTACAATCACCCGGCACGACGCCAGCCAGTCGGCATAGTGACGGATGCTGTGCAGCGACTGCTGCCACGATACCGAATAATGCGGCTTTAACCGCTCATACAGTTCCTGCCAGTGTTCCATCGGCCAGAATTTCGTCGGCCATTTAGGTCCGATATGGTTGTTCAAACCCACATCATAGATCTGGAAAACCCGCGGCTGATAGCCCAGCACATAACGCTGGCCCGTCCAATGCCGACCGATGGTTTGGAAGAGCGTCTCCTGCACCGGCTTGTAATGGTCCCGGCTCAGACCCTCCGACAAAGCCGCCGCCGAGGCCGGATAATAGCAATCGCTGCCGCTGTCCGTCCAACTCTTAAATCCATAACACTCGTCAGCATCCAGACTTGCGGCAAATTCACACCAGTCCCTCTGCTTCTCCAGATTGATGAGCATATCATAATGGTTCTGGATTTGCCCCGGCGGTATCTGCCCCGGTTCATCCGCCAGAATCAAATGGTCAATCAGATGATTCTGATCCAAAAGGTCCCGGGCCGCCGCCGCCGTTATCCAGGTCACCTCCCAGCCCTTGAAGTCCTCCAGCAGACAGGTACAGCGAAATACATCGCCATAACTTACCACCGGCGAAACTGAATGATCGCAAGTCTCTGAAAATCCATGCTTTATAATCAATACCGATTTTCGCTGCACGTGTGCTCCTTCCTGGGGTGTAACACATCGGCCCTGCTGACGTCCAGACCATCAGCTTCCACTCTATTCATCGGCCAGCTATTGCTATCAACATGAAATTTAAATAGTTATCGGGCTTATCGATATGATTCCGGTTACCTGCGTTTCAATCCCGCCCCCAATCCGTTCCTGCATTACTCCTTCCGCTTCGTTTAACGCGGATCTTATGTATTTACCAATGTATTTACCGGATATTCTTGCCATCCACCCGGATATCCAGTATAGTGTTTTCTT
>JAKQBU010000297.1 GCA_029573975.1 Planctomycetota bacterium | reverse complement strand
TCCGGCAGCCATCCGGTCATACTGCCGGCGTCCGGATTTACCGAGGCATCATAGAGCCATTCAAATACGGAGCTTGTCTTCCGGATAAAATCCAGGCCCTTTTCCCGCTGTCCGGAAGCTATCAACTGTTCACCCAACAGCACCAGACCCGGCAGGGCATGGGTATGGCCGTGCATATGCCAACTGCCGCCGGTCCCGCCGCCAAAGGAGCCGTCCGGCCGAAAGGCCCCGTCGTTTCCGGCTGCGTCGGAGCTGTGAAACAGTCGGGTAGCCAGCGCTGTGGCAAATTCCAGGGCTTCCGGTTCGCCCGTCATCTGATGCCATTTGGCGAAGGCCCAGCTATTCCACCCCAGATACAGATGCTGCCAGCCGTCCAGACTCAGATCCGATACTGCTTCAACCGGCGGTTCACCCACGTTAAAGCCGCCCTGGCCGCCGTTTCCCCCCTGATGGTACTCCGCTATGGTACCCACGCCCGGCAGTTCCTGGACGAAGCCATACCGCCGCAGCGTCCCCAGTATCTTTTCCGCCCAGTCGCGGACCCATTCCTCCTGGGTCTGCTCATAATACAGCATCACATTTTTGGCCAGCTCCCCATGCCCCAGCGCACAATGCCGGGGAAGTCTCTCCGGTGGGTACGGCAAACCGCCCTCCGGATCGGTAATGCTCAGCAGATAGCCAAGCTGCCCTTCCTCAATCGGATCATGCAACTTTTCCCGGCCGAGCATCTCCCGCAGCAGGGCATGGGCGCCCAGATTGCGGTTGTTATTATCGAAGCCATCTACGCCGTGGTGTTTCATCTCCACCCAGGGTAGAATCCGGTCATCGAAAAAGAACCGGTAGCTCGGCTGGCCTCCCGGCATCATCCCCCACGGCTCACACATATTGTTCAAATATCCTTTCCGGGCATTGCGGGAGATAGTCAGCGGATCCAGGGTCCGGGCTCCTGTAACATAAAGAGGTGGATACTCCGCATATTCCAGGGTGGTTACTCGCCGCGGCGGCAGGGATCCGGCCCCCGCGGTTTCCCCTGTGCCGGCTGGCAATCCGGTCACAAAATAGAATACTACCAGCACAGGGATCATTTTACCTATCGTGTCTTGTCGCAATGTTCTGTACCTCTCTACCTAAATATCTAATTACCAGCATATTACAACTTTACCAGTTTTTATGCTAGGATCATAACTTATTTATCTCATCCGGCAATAAAATTCCCAAGGCCATATCTGGCAAATAAATCGCCATTTCAGGCAGGAAAAACCAGGCATAGTTATTTTGGATTTAAAAGAAGAATGACTTTTTTTCTTTCCAAACTATGCCTAACCTCTATTTTGCAAAACTTCTGTTCTACCTTTGCAATGAAATGATCCTCACTCAGCACTCTGCCATAACCAGTTCGCGGCGAAAAATGCGAAATCCAGGCTGTTGACAATCCCGTCATTATTGAAATCAGGCGGATCCGCTTTACTGATGAACTTCTGCGCTTGCGCTGTGACCAGAGCACCGATCATCCCCTGGCCATACTGGGATGGATGCGCGCCGTCATAGGCCTGGATGGACGCGGTTCCCGGATGGGGATATGCGGGAACCAGCGGGGCCAGATCGATCAAATATACATTTCGATCGCCGCCCGCGTTGCTGGCCGCCACGATGGCCCGCACATCCGCCGCGTGCCAGTTATCGCCAAAATGCGACGTCATGCAGAAAATCCGGGCATGGGGACATGCCTGCCGCATGTCCGTCAGCCAGGTGTTATAATCCTCGATGAAATCCTGGGAAGAAATACCCGAATCATTCGTGCCCATGGCGCAGAAAACATAATCGGGTTCGGGCAGCAGCAACCCGCCTGTCAGCCGGGAAGTCGTCGAATCGTAGTGGTCCCACGTCTGCACCAGGGGCGGCACCGACAGCGATGGATTCGACATCCCCTGTCCGCCGGTTCCCAGTTGGCCGTATTCGCAATCCAGCGCCAGGCTAACCATGGAGAGCCAGGAACCGCGGGCATTGTTGACGCCGAGGATTTGCCAGGATGTGAACAGGCCATCCACTCCCACCCCCTCCAGCACAGAATCACCATACGCAATCGCAAGTTTGGGCCGGGTATTGCGGCGCAAGAATAGGCCGCCCGCATCCAAATCGATTCCGGCAATGCGCAAATGCGCGGTGGAGGCCGTCCAGCGATTTTGGGCCAGATCGGCCGCTCGGAAATAGAGTTCCAGCGTATGCTGGGATCCGCTGTTGAGACCGCTGGCCAGCGGCAGGGTATAAACCGAACCGGTAGTAGTAAGCGGCACCACCGTGAAGGGTTTATTATCGACGGAGTATTCCACTACGGGCATCGAGGAGGCTGGGCAGCCAGTATTGGCCGTCCCGTCAACCACCAGGCCGACCGTGGTGGTACCTTGAAACAGTGACTTGAGATAGGCCCCGGGCATGGTGGCTTCGGCACGGAAGGTTTCCCCTTCTCCGCTGCATTTCCATACATACGGCGCCAGCCCGAGTGCTTCGACACCCGTCACCACCTGCGGAAAACCATATGTATCCCGCAGATAATCTTGAATCTCCGTTTCCCGGGCTTCATCCAAAGCTGTGTTATATACCAGGATATCCCCCATCTGACCGGCCCAGCGTTCATACGTGCCGCCGCCATACGGATTGTCAGCGGTACCGTTGTTGCCTTGTGCATGGCAGGCGATGGTAAACGGTGCGTCCTTGGTCGGATAGGCCATGTCCGTTCCTGCTGAAGCATTACGCGGAACCGTCATCGTATCAGACCACTGCATCCCGGAGCCGAAATCCTGGCCAATCTGGCAGGTCGTACCATCCCCGGAAAATTTCAGTTCGATCACCCCCCAGCCGGAAGAACCATCAGGCAGAACCGGAACGGTCAGATTCGATTGATAGATGAGATCGCCGCCATACGTTACCAGGCCCAGGTGCGAACCGCTGCTATAGGGAGAGGTGGCCATGAATACGCTCAGATTATACGGGGCGCCCGAGGGACCGCGGATACCGGCAATGGTCTGATTCGAATGCGGTCCCAGGCCGCCGTTGACCGTGGCACATTTACACACCATAAACATAGTCAGATTGCCGCCCAGCATGAGAGGATTGCTGCCGGGTGTGTTATTGCTGCGCTGATACAGCCGGTCGGACCAGTGCCCATCGGCAAAACCGGCATCCTTCACCACGGGGTCAAAGGCCTGCCGGAAATTCACCGCGGCAAAGGTTTTCCCATTATTGGTGGCGGTGACGGACTGCGGGATATGATTCACCGGATCGGTCAGAACTTCACCCGCCCCCTGGCCGCCCAGCACGGTACCATACGAGCTGGCATCGGTCCAGATCCCCGTACCTTGGTTATAACCGGCGGGCCTGAGCCACAACGCCAGCGAAGGATCGGCCGGATTCGGGGCACTCCCGCATACTTCCGCTCCCAGTCCCACCATCAGAAAACAGATTCCTATCGCTATAATTTTTTTGGTATCCATCACCGCTTTTTCCTTATTTTACAAAACTCGAAAACATATTCCATGAAGTACAAATTAAAAAATGGGCAGGTAAAATTACCTGCCCCGTGTAGTGTTCACTTCTTCGGAGGGAAATAAAGTGAAATACTATTTTTTACGCCGAATCAGGGCCAGGCCGCCCACTCCCAGCAGCGTCAGGGTCATCTTTTCGTTATACCTCCTTTCACAAAACATACTTCCATCTCGGAACACTATAACGAAACGCCACACCTTATTTGGGTACTTTTCTTCTGACATGACTCATCGGGTTTATCCGAACCTTTTAACTTTTTCACATGACATTTTGACACTTGCTAGCAATCTATTATTCAGTCAGTATAGAATACAAATCGGATGGGATGAACGCCATTTCTGGCAAAAATTCCACCATTTCAGGCATACAAAAACACCCCCAGCATAAACTTCCCTGCTGTCAGGAAAGTAAATATGTCAATTGATGGAACCACCGAAAGTCAATATTGTCATCAAAAACCAGATCTGGCTCTCCAACAAAGGATCGAGGAGCTTTTAGCGCTGGCGTTTCATTTCGTATTATAGATACCGGTTTTTGTGTCTGCCGCAATCCGTTTATTTTTTTTGGTAGGTAATCACCGCAGCTTCGGGTAAGGAGTCGGCATAGATTTTCAGGCCGCTTTTCATGAGTTCCTCGCCGGTGAGAGAGGTTTTTTCCTCGCTGCCATAGCGGGCGAGTTCGTAGGCGGCGCCGGGTTCCAAACCCCGCAGTTTCAGGCGGAGGCCCAAAACCGTGGTATCCGGCCGGAAGAAAGCCTGCACCAGGCCTTCGCCGGTTTCCGGGCGGTTAAACTGCCAGGCCAGGCAAGCATCCGAAGAGGTGCTATGGGCCGTTAAGGGATAGTAGTCACCATAGAAGTTCTGGATGACGGTCTGCCGCCAATAGCCGAATAATTTCCGCAATTGGGGGTAGTCAATATCTTTCACCCGGATATCAAAGCCGCACATGAGGCTGGGGGTGATATTGCTCCAGAAAGCGTAGGGGACCACGGGGGTCCAGCCGGTACCGTGATAAGATCCTTCATAGGCCAACTGGCCGGTACCATAATAGGGAATCCAGGACGATATGCCGTAGGTCTGGCATTGGCTGACGATGGCGACCAGCGGATTGTCGGTCCGCCAGAGAGGGACGGAACGGCGGAGGGTTTCCAGGTCGTTGCGTCGTCCGCCGGAGGCACAGGAATCAATGCGGATATTTGGGTGGCGGCGCAGCAGTTCATCCCAGTAGGCCAGATAGCCCACGATATGTTTATTTTCCGTGATACCCTGGCGATCTTCAGCATCATTGCCGCGCCAATAATTCAGCGGGTCCATATTGAAATCCTGACGATAGTAATCGATTCCCTCGGTCTTGATGAGATTACTGAAATGATTCACCGCCCATTCCCAGGCCTGGGAATTGCCCAGGTTGAGCAGGCCGCCCTTTTCGCCGCCGAGAATCCATTCGGGATGTTCCTGGGCCAGCCAGGTACCGGCAGCAACACGCTCCGGTTCGAACCAGAGAAGGAAGTTGACGCCTTTGGAACGGGCGTAATCGCTCAGGGGCCGCAGGCCGCCGGGGAACCGATTGGTATCGACCTCCCAGGTGCCGACAAAGGGCCAGTTATTCTCGTGCGCTCCGACATACCAGCCGGCATCCACCCACAGATAATCGGGCTTGATCCCCTCTTCAATATGGCGGTCCATGTAGTCTTTGAGTTTTTGTTCGTCCGCATTCACCATTTCGCTGTAGATGCGGCCGGCATAGGCGGACATGATCGGCTGGGGAAGCTGGCCGTTGACACGGGGAACGTTGTGAGCCAGCATCCAGCGGCGCCAGATGTTCTGAGCCTGCTGCCAGGAGCGTTTGTAAAACTGCAAAACCACCAGCGGGCTGCGGATTTCCTCGCCGGGCTGGAGTTTCAGATGGGTCAGCTCCTGCCCGCCGCGAATGGTTAAACCTGCTTTTGCATCCCGCACAAACTGCGTTGCCCACTGGCCCGGCCAGCCGAGAACACAGATGACGCCCTCACTATGCCAACTGAGATTATAAAAAGACATTTGAACCTGCGAACCTCTGCCCCCGGTGGGAGCCAGGGGGAGCCTGGTATTGGGGGGCAGGATATTGGTCAGCGGCTGATAGCTCTCCACAGACGCGAACTCGCCTTTGTTGTAGTGGAGAGTGAACTCGCCCCAGTCGGAATTGGTATCAAAAACATACCGCTGGAGGGTCGTATCGATTGCCTGGATGTTTTCCAGGATGGCTGTGTCGGCGGAGCCGGTGTTTTTGAAATATACCGTCCACTCCACGGTGGGAAAATCATTATAAATCACTACCACACAACGCACTTCCAGGCCAGTCTCAGGATCGGCATAGAGGAGAGTGGACTGCGTGCGATGATCATCCAGTTTTTTACTGTCGGTTGTGCATTTCCAGTTGGGTAAAAGTTCGGCGGAAGGCTTGCCGTTGTACACGAAGGAGAAGGGCAATTGCTGGGGATAGGTGACAGATGGCTGGCCTTCGAGAATGGGAAGGTCGCCCAGCCAGAGGGTTTGGCCGTTCTGGAGGGTGACTTTGGCATCGGCCCAGACGGCCTGGTCAAAGGGAATCCCATCGCCGCCATCTTCGACGATGAGGGTGAATTCCCGTGCGGCTTCCAGCGGGACCTTTACGGCAGTACCCTCCTGGCCCTGCTTTATGACGGGCGAGCGGAAGAGTTCGTCTTTATCTTTCTTGATGACAAAGACCACGGTGCCGGAGCCGTTGCTGTCCACGCCGGCGACGGCCTCCAGGGATTGGGCGGGAGCAGGCAGGCGAACGAGGATTTCGCTATAGGCATGGCAGAACAGGCCGCGGTCATAGTGGGTTTTGCCAATTGTAAAAACATTACCGATGCGAGCGTTGAGCTGCACGGGGATGAGGTTGGCTTTAACAATCAGACCCGCGTCGGGGGCAGGGAGTGATTCGAGGGCCGGGAAGGCGGCTGAGACCCAACCGTTTCGTTCGGCGAATTCCGCCGGGGATGGGCTGGTGGCCGCTAAAACCGTATGGGTATAAAATGATACAAAAAACAGGACTACTAAACAACATATCACATTTTTCATGGGGAGGGTTCTCATCTTAACCATTTCCTTTCGCTTGCATCAAATACCATTCATCCGCTAAACACAATGTAAGCGGGATTCTCGCCTTTGCGGTTCTCTACATCCGGGACATCCTAAAACATTTTCAAACAGGAATATGCTTATATGGAAAAGGCTTCCTGTTCTATTATCGAATAGCAATCTCCCCGTTGGCCGACTGAGGCGGTTCCGGGAGTAATTCGTCGTCCACGATACGAATCGATTTTGTGTCGTTGAGATCCGGAATCTTGAAATACACGTCGATACCGTCTGGATCGACGAACTCTGTCAGAACGACATCGACCGGGTCACCCGTGCGTTCGGGATTGGTCCAGGCTTTCACGACCACCTTCTGGCCGTGGGGACGGACGGAATCGTCCCGGATCGGGCTGCCGATACTGGCCGGATCGAGAACCAGATCACGGGGTGCCGGACATTGTTTGAGCACTTCCGCGTTCAGATTCTCGCTGAACGTAACCTCCCTGATGCATGGGGTGCGCTTGATAGCATTCTTGATTATGGGTTCGTTGACCATTACGGTGTATATTGATTAATCCAAGTGGTCCGATTATTGCTTGACAAGCACAGGCGCCCCCACGCCTTCCTTTACGGCAGTTCAATTGGGGCGTTTTCGGGCAGTTCCATATACTTGACGTTACCGCCCATGTCTTGTATTCTGAGTTTGAGCGATTTCTCCTGACCGGGGGCGGGATCGCCGAAAAGGTCTGCATACTTGCCCAAGTCCGTCTTAAACTTACCCTTGAATACCGACTGCACCTTTTTGGTAACGTCCACACCGAATGTTTCGTGCCGCTTGTCGGTCGCGTAAACGCGGAGCCTCAACGCCGTCGCATCGCAGACGTAATTTCCGTTGTTGCCGATAGCAATATCGATGTGCTTTCCCAGGTCGCTGGGATTGATGTGAACGACAAACTCGGATTGGCGGGCGCTGGTTCCCTTTTGTCCCTCTTCCAGATTCAGGACATCAAGAACCACCGGCGTCTTGTCATCTTTCCAGTTGACGAGCTTCAGTGAAACACCGTTGCCGCCGGGATTGGTGTATAGCTTTCCCGAAATGCCAATAATCTTGCTGGGAAGCTGCGAGCCGGGAGTCCAGCGGATCACGTTATAGCTGTCGACATCGGCTATCGGATGCGTAATCAAGAACTCTCCTCGCTGGTCTGCTGGAATAAACCGGTCGAACATATCTCTCGAATAATGCCGCCCCCAGTTCTCCTCCATGCTCTCTGCAGGTATATAATCGGCGAAAAAGCCCAGGCCCGCGCCTCCTTCCAGACCGTAAGCGTATCCAGCCGGGCACCCGTCAACCTTAAACTTTGAGTTCAACTGCTCCCTGTCGGACTCTTTGGCGGTGGATAGCAGAGCGTTATTCTTGCAGTTGAACAGCGACCACGAACCGGATGTCGATTTGTCGGGAAACACAGCCGGCACGTTCTGCTTTCCCTGCGGGTTCTGGTAATCGGCAGCCAAATCGGCAATCAGTTCGCCGTCAATGGTGAACAGATCATTCCAGGTGCTATCGCCTTTCGGACCGTACCACGCCATAGTAATCTCCCCGTTGGCCGACTGACGCGGTTCCGAGAGTAACTCGTCGTCCACGATACGAATCGATTTCGTGTCGTGGAGATCCGGAATCTTGAAATACACGTCAATACCGTCCGGATCGACAAACTCTGTCAGAACGACACCGACCGGGTCACCCGTGCGTTCGGGATTGGTCCAGGCTTTCACGACCACCTTCTGGCCGTTGGGACGGACGGAATCGTCCCGGATCGGATTGCCGATACTGGCCGGATCGAGAACCAGATCACGGGGTACCGGGCATTGTTTGAGTACTTCCGCGTTCAGATTCTCGCTGAACGTAAACAGAATCGGTCCCCGCAGCAGGGCAACGCGGCCATCCTGAATCATCCGGCCGCGAACGAAACGCCAGTTCATCGGCATGGAGACAGTTAGAATGTCGCCGGATTTCCAAAGCCGCTTGATTTCCGCGTAACCGAGCTGGGACTTGCTTAGGGCGCACGGCACGCCGCCCAGTGCACACTCGATCTTTTCTGCCCAGCGCGGAGTGCGGAATCGGAACGCGAACTCCACCGGTTCGGAACACGTAAACGTCAGTTTGACTTCGCCGGAGTTCGGATATTCGGTTTCCTCTTTGATGGCAACGGTCTTGCCGTTGACATCGAATTTCTTGTCAGAGTTGGTGAACAGGTTCAGCGCAATACCGCCGTCCGGGGTGCGGTAGTACACCTTTTGCGGCAGTTCGGCCACCGCGCGTCGAAAGTTGCCGTTGCAGCAGAAGGTGTCGATGCTTTGAAAACTCCGCTTCCCTGTAAACGGCGTGAAGTAGCAAATGTGGCGGCCGTCCGGGGACTGCGCCCCGAACAGGGCGTTGTACATCGTCCGTTCCATAATATCCCCATACCGCATATCGCCTTCCAAGCGCATGAGGCTGTCGATCCAGCGGAGAAAATAGGCCGTAACGCAGGATTCTTCGATAGCCCCCGCACCTTGTTGATTGTACGTAAAACCCTCTCCTTCAGAGGTGGAACCAGTAACCAGCAGGGCGCCGCGTCCCCGTTCGAGCATTTCCTGTTTCATCCACAGGCTCTTTTTGAGGTAATCGTCGCCGCCCAGCAAACGATACAGTTCCGTGTCGGGGTACATGTGCGAGAGCATAACGTAAACGTGGAAGTTGGCTTTGGAGATATTCTCCTTCCACGCCTCGAACGGTTTCAGGTAATACCAGTGCGGCTCGTATTGCAGGTTCCGGGCGAACTCCAGATACTTCTTCTCGCCGGTTACCCGGTACAGTTCGACGAATCCTTCCGTGATTCCCGCAATGCTCGTTCCGGCGGGAATAACATGTTCGCCATTCTCGTTGGCGGGAAACGACCTCATGATGTAGTCGCCCATGACTCGCGCATCCGCCAGGGATTGGGGATTCCCCGTCGTGCGATAGTTCCGCACCAGCGCCAGGTTGAAGTATTCCTGCTCGTGGAGAATCCAGTTAACAACATTTTGATGGTTGTTCGGCTCGACGTTCCAAAACCCCAGGTATCCGTCCGGATCGCGGGAAGCCCGCAGTTGATCCATAATATACTGCGTTCGCTGGGCCACTTCCGGGTCGCCGGTATATTGGGCAAACAGGCTGCCCGCGTCCAGGACCTTGCCGATGCCGTAGTACACATTGTATGTATCCCCGCGGTCCGTGCGGTTCTTAAACATGTCCAGCCAGTCCCGGTCCAGGTTGAGAACCATGAAGTTCTTGTAAACCAAGTCCCTGATGCGCCGGTCGATTTCGCCGCCCGCCATTTCCTGCTGAGTGAGCCTTACCGGGATCAATTTATCCTCGATAATCGGTTTGACGACATCCCGTTCGCCCGCAGACAATGCGCCTGTCAAAGCAACGAGCACTGCGATAGTGAGTAATCGTTTCATGCTATGTCCCTTTCTGAACTGCCACCGATATGGGATTTCCCATATACCATTTATATACCTCGACTCAGCCACGCCGCTGGGCCTCTTTTCTAATAAAATATCAAGTGGGTCTCAAAAATGCAAGGTTTCCAACTTCATTTTGAGACTATTTTTAACACGGGAAAACCGGGTTAAATGATTTCCTTTTGTTTTCCCCCAGCCGTTTATCTAATGATTGCTTGGTCCTAAACATTCAAAGTCATTGTAAGATAAAAAAGTTGGGTAGGCAGTTACACCTACCCAACCAGTCGTTTGTATCAAAAAACACAAATCTGTTACCAAACATTAACGGCGCCGACGCAGCAGCGACAGACCACCCAGACTCAAAAGTCCGATGGTCATGGGTTCGGGGACGAAGGTGCCTTCCAATTCAAAACCATTGGCAATGATAATACTACCAGGAGAAGTTAGCTGAATGGTAATCACTCCACTGGCATCAGCCAGTACATCTGGAATAACTCCTTCATTTTCTCCTCCTTGTGCAGGAGGATAACGCAAATCCAGCGGATCACTGCCGTTAGCCATCCAAATGGCTCCATAGCCGGCATCACCATTAGAGCCATATCCAGCCAGATTATAGGCATTTCCCGGAACCAATCCGCTAATGGTTATGGTTCCCTCTACAGGAGTACCTTTGTCCCCTACGTCCAGGAGATAATCCTTGTAAACCAGGTTGTCACTTTCATAAGAATCTGCCACATCAAATCCGGAAAGGGCAATGGATACCTGGGAATCCGTTACTCCGTCCTCCAGCAATAAAGCCGGTCCGGGGTAAACGGCGGAAATGGTATTGGGAGTTTCATAGGAAACCTCCAAACCATTCCAGAAAGTTCCGGTTCCCAGCAGGCCTGGCAACGTAGTAGCCGTCGCCGCCACATTGTCAAACGGAACATCTTCCGAATTATACCCATTGAAATCAACCCGCAGCACCGCCGCGCTTGATACACCGGCAAACACCATCAGCATGACCATACTTGTCACAATCATCTTCTTCATTTTCATTTCCTCTCTTTGACAAAAAGCATTTTCCTCGCTTTGTCAAAACTTAAAAAAACCATACGTTCAACAAAAAAACACAAATACAACACACACAAAGCCTTCTACCGTTTTATATCCTAATTTCTTTTCATCACCTCCTAACGTTTTTCGCCCGCCTGATTGCTTCGATAATCAGGAACCGCTCCGGCAACTCCTTTTGTCTGTGCCGGAGCGGTTTTCGGGAAAATCATGTTACGGATTATAGAGAGTACAGCCTTCTCCCTGCGGATCATTGCAATTGAGCCATTCTTCCGTCAGAATCGTGAAATCGCCAAGATCAACATAACAGTTCTGGTCCAAATCGGTACCATAGTACCTGTTAATCTCCGTACATGTGGGATCGCTATTGATAATGCCTTCTAATTCAAAGCCATTAACAACGATAATATTCGCAGCAGGATCCGCACCTAATGCAATCGTAATAGTGCCATTGGCATCGGCGATTACATTCGGAAGAATTCCCACGTTTGCCACACCAGCCCCTAAGTTCAGGGGACCAACACCGTTAGCGGTCCAGATAGCTCCAAGACCTCCGCCGCCATTGCTGCCATATCCAGCCAGATTATAGGCATTTCCCGGGACCAGGCCGCTGATGGCAATATAGATGTTGGGATCCTCGGTGGCCGTGTCCAGTTTCAGGAGATAATCCCCAAATACGTCGCCATAACCCAATAGATCGGCCAGGTCGCATCCAGTCAGCGTAACGGTTACACCGGAATCGGTTGTTCCATCCGCCAGGAATAAGGTTGGCCCGGGATAAATCGAAGAAATGGTATTGGAAGTAGCATAGGAAACCATCAATCCATTCCAGAAGGTACCCGTTCCGAACTGGCCGGGTATCGAGGCAGTCATCAAGGTATTATTTACGGATGGAACATCTTCCGAATTATACCCATTGAAATCGACGCGGAGGACATCATTCTGAGGCTCGATAAGACTACAACCGGGATCTTCCGGATCGTTACATTTGAGCCAATCCTGCGACAAAAGGGCAAAATCTTCCAGATTGACCCTACAGTCCTGATTCAAATCGGCGGGATAAAAGACACCCACGTCCTGACAAGTCGGTTCCGTGTAGATGGTAACTTCCAGCGGGGTGGTTTCGGAGCCGAGGTTTACCCCACTTCCAACCGCAAAATCCAGCGTATCACCGGCATTGAGAGTCAGGAAGGAACGATAGGAAACCTCGCTAACTACCTCCAACTGACTAAACAGAACCGTGGTGGTATTTTGAATGACATAGCAATCGACTTCGCCACCATCACCCTGATAAAAGATGGCTTTGACGAAGTAATCATCCGTTGCCGGAGCCGTCCAGCGAACTACGGCGACATCCGCCGTGTTGGGATCTTCATCGATTACGGTTACGCCCGGATGGGCGGCCACAAATCCCGGCGGACAGCCATAGAGCGTGGTGGTTAAGTTGTTATGGAATAAGGCAGGAACCATGCTGCCATTGGCAGGTACCAGATGCCACCAGGGAACTCCGGAGAAGGTATAAGCCTGTCCATAGAGACTGAAAGTACTGGTATCCGGAGGATTGTCCCGCCACGCATAATTCGGATCCTCGGCATCGGATCCGGGTATCCAGCCGTATGACCAGCCACAATGGGGATTCTCTTCAAAACTGATGTTGTCTTTCAGATCCCAGAGACTGTCGGGACAGACCGGAGGTTCTGCGCAGGGGCCGGGAACAATGGTTACACTCAAGGGGACTGTATCGGAACCAACATTGTCCAATCCAGATCCAACGACAAAATCAAGGGTTTCTCCTTCCTCAACGGTGACGGTCATCTCGAAGGGTTTTCCGAAGTTCACATTCAGTTCGGATAACAACAAGGTGGTCTTATTCTGGATGATGTAATAATCACTAAGACCTGTATCTCCCGAATCAAAGGTGCCGCTCACACAGTAATCGCCTGCCGCCGGCGCTGTCCATCGGACTACGGACATATCTTCTGTACCAGGATTTGCGAAATTCACGCCACCATGCAGTGCAGTCCTTCCCGGTGGAACACCCAGTACGGTTTGATTCGTTGGGTTCCCGATAACAGCCGGAACTAAATAGGGGGATGCGGGAGCAAAGTGCCAGAACGGTATGCTAACACCAGTACCAGAAAACACAAAATAATTGTCATATAACATCATGTCCGTTGTGTTGGGACTGTCACGAAACGTAAAGTCCGGATCATACAAGGGGTCTTCCGGGTCATTTTGCGGAGCGTTGGGATCGTCGAATTGGACCACCCAACCGTAGGACCAGACGCCATTGGGATTGGAGAAGAAACTCAAATCTCCGGCAAAATCCCAGGACTCCTGCGGCGGGTAGGTGGGAATCGTACTGGGATCGGCCTCAGGATCCGGAACATCGAACCGAATTTCACTTAATCCGAAATAGGGTCTGCCATAAGTGGAATGGGCGGCAATGACTACATATTTCGCCCATACTTCCCCGAAATCCGGCCCGGTGAAACCGGCATACTCGGTTGTACCATCCGCCTGGGGCCAGGAAAAGGTTCCCAGAGTGTTCCAATGAAATCCATCCACCGAATAATCGATGGTAACGGAAGCGAGACTGCTATCGGTGGCCCCAGCCTGGTTATGATTCCAGACCCAGGAAGTGCCCAGTCTATATGGCTTGCCGAAATCATATGCCACATACTCACAGCAGGAAGTACCGCCGGGAGCGGTCCGGATGACACTGCCGTCATTATAGGCAGAATGCCACATATCCACATGTGCAACCGAATGGGTTTGATTCGGATGTACACCGGCCAAACCTGAGCCATTGACCGTGTTGATCGCACCATGATCGGGACTGACCTGGGAGGAATAGTAAGCCTTCATAGTGGCTGTATCCCAGTGACCGGCGCCAATATAATTGGGATCAGCCGCTCCGGCCGCACAAACAAAGCTCAAAACTAACAGGAAAATACAAATTTTTACTTTTACGCTATACATTTACTTTCTCCTAAAATATTTATTCTTTCATTTTGTTAAACCGTTACTCTATCATTATTGATTCGTACCGATCGATCCTCCATTTCTAAAATATTCCTTCATAACTTGAGTAAACGTCACGAACTTCTCCTATCCATCCATACCTCCTTTCCGTTTAGGTTACATAGGTTTTTGTTCCGAATCATTGGTTAAGACAATTTTTACGAGATTTTCTTTATGGTTTGCCAGACGATCAAAGGCAGAAATGGCTTCCGAGAAAGGCAGGATTTGCGTAAAGAGGGAGGTATCGATTTGGCCCGCAGCCAAAAGATTCAGGGCGTATTCAAAGTCGCAATGGGTGTAACAATAGGTACCGATGATCCGGACTTCGCGGGCCACCACATCCAGGAAATCGACTTCCATTTTGCCGCCGGTCATCCCGATGGCCACCACCGAACCGCCGTTTTGCGTGATGTGAAGAGCGGTATTAAGGGTGCTGCCCAGCCCCACCGCCTCGAAACAGGCCTCCACCCCTCCGCCATTCTTTTTGATACGGGAAACAGGATCGTCCTGCTGCGAATGAATGGTAAGGGTGGCGCCAAGCCGGCGGGCCAGATTCAATTTATAGTCATCGATATCGATGGCGATGATGTTTTTAGCCCCGCCGATTTTCAGGACGCTCAAGGTAAAAAGGCCGATGACACCGGCACCGATAATGGCCGCCGTCTCCGGCAGAGGGTGCAGCTTGCCAACGGCATGGACCGCTACCGCCAGCGGCTCGACCAGGGCGGCCTGCGGATAGCTCAGATGGTCCGGCAGACGAAACACCAGATGCGCCGGTACGGTAAAATATTCCGCATAGGCACCATCCCGCTCCACCCCCAGCACGGTCCGTTCGGGGCACAGGTTTTCCCGGCCGCTGGTACAGAACCGGCATTTTCGGCAGGAAATGAGCGGCAGGACCGTCACCCGGTCCCCCACCGCCACATTGCGCACCTCCCGGCCGCAGGCGGCGATTTCGCCGCTCACTTCGTGGCCCATCGTCATCGGGGGCCGGCGCCGGGGCGTGGATTTCTGATAGGCATGGAGATCGGAGCCGCAGATACTGGCCGAACGCATGGCGATGAGCACTTCCTCAGGAAGCGGCACCGGTACGTTCCGTTCCTGGAAATGCAATCTGCCGGGGCCTTCATATATTAATGACTTCATCATCTTACTTATTCCGCAAATCTACCAAAATTTATTTACCCAATCCCGCCTTTCTGCGCAAATTGTTGCCCAGGTCCACCATTTCGGAAATAATTTCATAGCCGTACCGGATATGCTGGCGGACCAGTTTTTCGGCCTGATCCGGGTCATGATCCGCTATCGCTTGAGTGATATGAATGTGACGGGCAGGATAGGAATGCTCAAAGGATTCGGAGACGTTGAGCAGGATCATCCCCACCGCCTTGGTTACCAGGAACTCAAAGGCTAGATGACCCTGTAAAATCAGGGCATCGAACAATTCGCACAACCGTTTATTGCTGGTAAATTCCACGGAGAGCCGGTGAAACTCCTGATCCGCTTTTTGATATAGCTGGATATTACGATTGACGCAGGAGGATTCAATCCGGTCGCAGCACGTTTGCAGCTTATCGACATGCTCCTTGGTAGCCCCTTCTGCCAGTTCGCGTATGGCCACCGCCTCCATGATCTCCCGCAGCATATAGATGTCTTTGACATCCTGGCGGGAAAATTTCCGGATAAAGGCCCCCTTGTTGGGGATCCGCTCGATCCAGCCATGCTCCTCCAGCTTGCCCATCGCCTCCCGTACCGTCATGTGCCCGATATCCAGGTCCCGCGCGATGTCCCGGTCACTTAATTTGGTGGCGGGCAGAAACCGGCCGTCGCGAATCCCGCTGACCACATACTCATACGCCCGCATTGGGGTGCTTACATTATTTTTAACATCCCTATTTTTGATCTTCATGAACACTACCTTCACGCAGCAACATCAAACATCCGGCAAACTGCCGAATCAAAAATTGTTTTTTACACTTAGAAATAAACAAGATGATTTTCGATGGTTTTATTGTAATACACTTATCGGCGGATGTCAACCAAGAATTTTCCAAAATATTTAAATTTATAAGAATATTTAAAAATGCTGTAATTACTTTATAATCAATTATTTATGTTTTCTTATATTCAAATTGCATGTGGCGTGCTCCGATTTATTTCCTCGGCTTCACGATTATAATTATCACATTAGTAACCAATTATTTGTTTTTAGTATTGATATATTAGTAATACTATTGTAGAATAATCTCATTGGATATAGACGACAAGTATATTAATCAAACAACTTTGCTTTTCTATATGACACAATAGAATCCGTTATCTAAGGAATCATACGCAATGGTCATAGTATTCCCATATACCGGCATTCAGCCTCTGGAGATTCTTGCCTCGTATGATGCGCAGATATATGACATGACTCCCTATCCCGTGGAAGAGAAGGGATCGGGTCATGTTCGAAAGGCATTGGCAAATCCTATCCAATCCCGAACATTATCGGATCTGGCCTATGGTAAAAAACGGATTCTCATAGTTTCCGATGATAATTCCCGCCCTACCCCGGTGGCCCAGTTTCTTCCGCTGATTCTGGAAGAATTACAAAAGGCAGGCATACAAAATCATCAAATTCGCTTTTTAATGGCCCTGGGAACCCATCGCCATATGAGCCGGGCGGAAATGGAAAATAAGCTGGGTGCCGACATCGTCCGGAAATACCAGGTTTTCAACCACGATTGGGAGAATCCCGATTGCCTGGAATATGTCGGGGATACCGATCAGGGGGTTCCCGTATGGATCAACAAACTGGTTACACAATCCGATTTGGTAATCGGGCTGGGCTCCATCATGCCCATTGACATCTGCGGCTTTACCGGCGGCGGCAAGATTCTGGTCCCCGGTGTCAGCGGCCCCATCACCGTTAATGAAATGCACTGGAACCGCGTGGAGGTAGCCGCCGAACAAGTCCTGGGCAAAGTGGAGAATCCGATTCGTGCCTCGATTGATTCGCTGGCACGGAAGGCAGGACTGGATTTTATCGTAAATGTAATTCTCAATGCAAAAGATGAGATCATCG
>JAKQBU010000277.1 GCA_029573975.1 Planctomycetota bacterium | reverse complement strand
TGATGATGCCGTGCCGGACCTGAATCATTTGACCAGCCAGCAGATCGCGGAGCAGTACCGAAAACTGAAAAAGACCCTGGCAGCGGAGGGCTTGCAGGCGGAGTTTGTCGCTCCGCGGTTGTGGGAGGATCCCCGGACGGTGGATGGCGGTTATACCTCCAACGATCCGGAGGGCCGGGCCTATGCGATCCAGCGCAGCAAGATCACCATCGATATCGCCAATGAACTGGGAACGGATCTGATTGTCTTATGGCTGGCACGGGAAGGAACGTATCTGCGGGAAGCCAAAGACAGCAAGGTGGCGGTACAGCACCTGGTGGAAGCCATTAATGTCATGCTGGAATATGATCCCAAAATCCGGATTGCCATCGAACCCAAACCGAATGAGCCGATGGATCAGGCTTATATTCCCACCATTGGCCATGCGATCGGATTGGGAATGCTGACGAAGGACCCCGCTCGGGTGGGCGGATTGATTGAAAGTGCCCATGCGATTCTGGCGGGGCTGGATCCCTCCGATGAAATGGGGTATGCCCTGGCGCATAACAAGCTGTGGTCGGTGCATCTGAATGATCAGAACGGCTTGAAGTTTGATGAGGACAAATCGTTCGGGTCTGTGGATCTCCGCCGTGCGTTCAACCAGGTGCGCATTCTGGAGAAACATCAATATGGCCAGAAGGGGGAATTTGTCGGTTTGGATGTCAAGGTCATGAGGACCCAGAAGAAGGAATCTTCCACCCGGCATCTGCAAAACAGCCGTGAAGTATTTTTGCGGTTATTGGAACTGGTTCGTTCGCTCGATGAAAAGCAGGTGGAGGCCTGTATTGCCCGGCGGGATTACGAAGAGCTGGATTATCGGATTATAACCCATTTGCTGGGAAATAAGTAAGACGGAAAAAGTGTTTTGCGAACTATGTCCCGGACGGAGAAAAGGAAAAGTATGCACAAGGTAGATTGGCCTTATGAATTTCCCGGAGCCTATTGGCTGGATGAAAAGGAAGAGCAGGCGGTTCTGGATGTGCTGCGGTATGGTTCGCTTTTCCGGTATTACGGTTTGCAAAAACCGCATTATGTGGATGATTTCGAAGCCGCGGCGAAGGACTATTACGGGTGCGATTATGCCCTGGCGCTGAACAGCGGCACGGGGGCGCTGTCGGTTGCCTTGAATGCGCTGGGGGTGGGGCCGGGGTGCGAAGTGATTGTCCCGGCGTTTCTGTGGGTGGCGACGGTGGGAGCGATTGTACAGAACAATGCGATACCGGTCTTGTGTGAAGTGGACGACAGCTTTACCATGGACCCGGCGGACCTGCAAAAGAAGATTACGCCCCGGACCCGGACGATTCTCCCGATTCATATGGCCGGCTGTCCCTGTGATATGGAAGCGATCCTGGCGATCGCCCGGGAGCATCATCTGTCGGTGCTGGAGGATTGTGCCCAGTGTAACGGCGGGGAAATCAAGGGCCGCAAGGTGGGCACGTTTGGGGATATGGGTATCTTCAGTCTCCAGCTCAATAAAAATATGACCTGTGGGGAAGGCGGGCTGGTCATCACCAACGATAAGAAGCTGTACCAGCGGGCCTTTTCCGCCCATGATATGGGTATGATCCGGACCAACGGCCGGCTGGCGATGCCGGAGCCATATGCGGTCATGTGGGGCCAGGGCCGGCGGATGACCGAGCTGTGTGGTGCCGTGGCGGCCGTGCAGTTACAAAAGCTGCCGCAGATTCTGGAGCATATGCGCCAGTCCAAGAAACGGATAAAAACCCGCTTGGAAGGGATTCCGGGGCTGCAGTTTCGCCGGGTCCATGATGCGGCGGGGGATACCGGGCCGTTTCTGGTTCTGATTCTCGAAGAGGAAACTGCTGCCGTTGCCGTCAAGAAAAACCTGGTCGAAGGCGGTTTGCACAATGTATTCCGGATTGCAGAATACGGGTTGCACATATACTCCAATATCCCTTCCCTGGTGAACAAACAGCCGTTATCGCCAAGCGGCAATCCCTGGTCGTTGGCGGAAAACGCCGGGAGTATCTATGATTACCAGACCGGCGCCTGCCCGCGGAGCGATGCGTTATTTGCCCGGTCCCTGCTGCTGCCGATTCCGTCGAAGCTGACGCGGGAGCAGGAAGATGGGGCGGCGGGTGTCATTCAAGAAGCGGTCGAAAGCCGGCCCGCGAAACGAAGCGTTATTTGCGCGATCCCTGCTGCCTCCGATTCCGCCCAAGGGCAACCGGCGGCGGGAAAACAGGGCTGTGGTCATCCGTAAAGAAGCGGTGGAAAATCGATGGTTTGCCAGTTGAATGGCATGGCTAAGAAGATAGGGACCGTATGAGAAATTATGCAGGAACAGCCGGGGGTGCGATATGACAATCGGCCTGAACGGATTATTGGCACAGGTAAGCCAGGGGACGGGTTTTTCGCTGTCGTCGGTGGATATCGCGATTATTCTGGTGGCAATCGGGGGAGTGATTGCGGTGGGATTATGGGCGTCGCGAAAGGTGGAGAAGACGACCAAGAGTTATTTTCTGGCGTCGGGGAAGATGCCCTGGTGGCTGGTAGGTGCGGCGTTTGTCTCGACCAGCGTATCCAGCGAGCAGATTGTGGGGACCATCGGGGCGGCCTATGAAAACGGGATGGGGATCGCCAACTGGGAATGGTTTGCCCTGCCGGTTTATACCCTGGTTATTGTGTTTTTTATTCCCATCTATCTGAAGAATCAGATTACCACGATCCCGGAATTTTTACGGCGGCGATTCGGGGATTTTTGCGGCAATGCCTATAGCTGGATCATGCTGTTTGCCTATGTCTTTGTTTTTCTGGTGCCGGTGCTGTATTCGGGATCTCTGGCGATCCACCGGCTGACGTCGTGGAATTTTTATCTGGTGTTATGGTGCATGGCAGCCATTGTAGGGATTTATACTATTAAGGGGGGGCTGGGTTCGATCATGTGGACGGACGCGGTGCAATGTGTGATGCTGGTAGGCGGCGGCGTGCTACTGTTTTTTCTGGCGCTGAGCCATATCCCCGGCGGCTGGCAGGCAATGGAACAGGCCAATCCGGAGCGTTTTCATCTTTATCTGCCGCCCGGCGACCCGAAAGCGCCGTTTGCCGGCCTGATTTGTGCGACCTTCGGAGTGTTTCTTTTTTATCAGTGCAGCAATCAGGTGATGGTGCAGCGGGTGCTGTCCTCGCGTTCGACATGGGACGGGATGATGGGGATTATCTTTGCCGGTTTTATCAATCTGGCCCGTCCGCTGGTAACCTGTTTTCTGGGCTTCATTGTGTACCACTGGATCCATAATATGAAGATGGATGCCCCGCTGGAGAATCTGGATCATACCTTTCCTTATGCCCTGACACATTTTGCCCCCGCGTGGGGTCTGCGCGGGATTGTGCTGGCGGGGTTTCTGGCGGCAGTGATGTCCACGATCAGCGCGCTGGCGAATTCGACGGCCACGATCTTTTCGCTGGATGTCTATAAGAAGTTAATCAATAAGGAGGCCAGTGAGGAACGGATTGTAAAGGTCGGTAGAGTTACGGCGGGGACCGCACTTATGGTGGCATGTCTGGCGGCACCTTTTGTGGAGCGTCTGGGCGGGGTCTTCACGTATTTTCAAACGGGCGTAACCTATGTGGCCACCCCCTTCATTTCGGTGCTGCTGCTGGGGATTTTCTGGAAGCGGACGAATTATGCGGGGGCGATATTCGGAATTCTGGGCGGGATATTCATCCAAACGGTCTTTGCGATTTCCTTTCCCTTGTTGTATAAATACGGGGTGCTGCCGTTCGAATTGCACTGGCTGTATGTGGCGGGCATGGCCCAGGTGGTGATTATGGCTGGGATTATTCTCGTCTCCCTGATGACGGTGCCGCCGGCCGAGGAGAAATGGAAGCCGATATTGTGGACGCCGCAATTGCTGTCGCAATATGGGGAGGGCAAAAAAATTCCGTGGTATAAGACGCTGCGGCTGTGGTATGCGATTTATGCGGTAATCTGGTTCTATCTGTATATACGGTTCTGGTGAGGCCGGCGCGGAAGCACTTTTCCCCCGGGGGCGGATTATTCCGGACCGTAGGCATCGAAATGCCAGTCCACTTTCTGCCAGTTGACGGCGGCGAGGTAATCGTCGAACCAGTAGGCCTGGGGATTGCGCAGGAACATCAGGAAGTCGCCGCTGTCGGTTTCTTCGGCGGCCCGGTGGTATTTCATGAAGATGTTCTGCTGGGTCAGGCCGACTATTTCGATTTTGCCGGAGACGTGGGACATGACAAAGCGGGCGCGTTTGGCCAGACCGGAGACCAGGGATTTGGCCTTTTCGAAGATGCGGAAGCCATCTTCGACGGGTACGGCATAGGGTTTGTTGCCGGAGGCGGGGCGGCACTGGAAGACATAATAGGGCGGGATCCCGGCAAAGGAAAGCTCCCGGAACAGGTCAGCCAGGACCAGCGGGTCATCGTTGCAGCCGCGGATCAGGGGCGTCTGGTTGGCCAGCAAGGCGCCGGCCTGATGCAGGTATTGGGCGGCCAGGCGGGCCAGGGCAGTCAGTTCCCGGGTATGAATGAAATGGGTCATGATGTAGATCTGCTTGTTCCGGTCGCAGGCCTGGCGGATCAGGGCCGCCAGCTCCGGGTCATCCAGGATGCGGGCGGGATCGAAGGCGGGTATTTTCGAGCCGAGACGGATGATGCGGACATGGGGGACAGGCATAATCGCCTCGATGATTTCCCGCAGGCGGGCGGTGGACAAGACCAGGGGGTCGCCGCCGGTCAACAGCACGTTGGTGATTTCGGGATGGCTCTGGATATACTCAATGGCAGCGGGCAGGTCGTGCAGGATTTCCTGATCCGCATGGATGAAGACCCGTTTGCGGAAACAATAGCGGCAGATGCCGCCGCAGACATTGCTGACTAGCAGCAGAACGGTCGAGGAATACTTATGTTCCAGGCCGGGCAAAATCGTGTAATTGTGTTCGCCAGAGGGGTCCAGTTTTCCCCATTCCTCCAGTTCGGCGGGCTGCGGGATAATTAGATTGCGGATGGGATCCTTGGGGTCGGCCCAGTCAATCAGGGAGAGGTAATAATCGTTGGAACGGAACCGGTATTTTTCGGCAACCGGCTGCAACTGCCGGCGTTGTTCCTCCGGAAGCGGCTCGATTGACTCGATTTTATTGATATATTTGGTTTTGGGCATGGGTTTTCCTTGTGCTTACTAAAGAGTTTCCACGTTTTAAAGTTTCTTAACCTTTATCAGGCCGTTATTTATAAAATAAGCCGCTGCGCGGGCGATACGTTACCCATCCCAGCCATCCACCGAGCAGCCCTACGGATTGTACCCAAATACCCGCATCCGGCCGCCCTGTAGGGTAACCATCACTATTAGTATATACCCATTTTTGAATAGCGGCAACCGTTTTTTTGGGTTTTTCGAGAACCGGGAGATATAGGGACTTCTGTCTTAGAGACTTTCAGACGCATATCTCCAATCAACTTGAAAGCGGCTTACTTGCGAATCGTGATTTTCCGCTGGGCGGCGACGGTACCGTAGAGCTTTTTGGTTTCATAGGTTACGGTAACGGTCAATTCTTCTTCGCTGCCGCTGATTGGGAAATCGTCCGGTACACGCCACGTGTACCCGCAGGTGCCTGCTCAGCCAAAGGGCATGACGCCCTCAGCCACTATCTCGCCGCCACTTCGGGCAATCACCACCTTCGGATCCAGCGATTTGTTCACTTCGACCGTTTGAGTGACATTGCCGTCATCATCTTTGTATTCTCTTGGTACCTTTTGCGCGGTATCATCCAGTCCGCGAATCATGATATCCAGCTTCGGGTCGATCAGTACCGCCGCAAATTCAATCTCCTGGCCGGGCGAGAAGTCTTTTTTATCCTGCGGCGGCTGGTCAAAGATGACCATCGGTTCGTTGGAAAAATCCAGAGTGCAGGGCTGATCTTTTCGAACGGCCATCCCATAGACCGTTTTCTTGGTACCGTCACGATTGGACTGGCCCTGGGCGTTGGTATGGTAGTTATTGGAGATATCAATTTTTAAATTATCATAGGTCACTGCCATTATATAGCGCGTATAATCACCGACAGGAATCAGGCACTCCTGCACAGGCTGGGGCCATTGTTCCTGGAGAATACCGACGGGGGCAGAAGCGTAATCAGCCTGCATAACAGAACCATTAAACTCGATTTTTTCGAGGGTACGGCCGCCTTTGCCGATACGAATCATCCCCAGTTCCCCGCGGTAGGGGTGGGCCGCGATTTTACTGCCGTTTTCGATAAGCTGAAACTGGTAGAACCTGTCGTCGATCTTGTGAAACGAATGCAGGCTCCACGAACCCCACCAGTAGGGTGCGAATCCTTTCTCGATATCGAACAAATAAAATTCATGTTCCGGCTGTTCGCCCAGGAGGATTTTGAACTTGCGATTGGCAAGTGAGATTTCACCCTGCCAGAGGTCTTCTTTGTTTTCATGCCGCATCCGATACACAAAGGAGGGTGTGTTTTGATCGGTAAGATTCAGTTTGGAGAGAGTAGTTTTCTCCAGTGCACAGGTGGTGACCTCCGGATCGGCCAGAAATTCTTTTTCATCTACGATCGGTTTGGCGGCAGGGTAATCAGGCGAAGGCCGTTTCGAGGATGAACTTTTTTTGCATCCCGGCCCGATCAGCAGCAGAATCATAAGGGCTGAAAACACCAGTATTCGTTTTATAAGAAAATAATTGGTGTTCATGGCAAATTCCTTACAAAGGCTTAAGTCATTTTATATTACCATTTGTTTATTGTAAATACCTATATTTTAGAGGAAGGTTTAGTGCCAGGAAGGAATGCCGATTTTTATAGGCGGAGTCACTGCGTCCACCTGATTCGAAACCGGCGATGAAATTCGGACAAGAGGCATTCTGATGACGCTGGGCTGACGATTAGTGTCCATCATCGTAAGTTCAAAACGTTTCAGGGCTGCGTTGTACACAATATTATTTATATTTTTTTGTTCCGGGGGGCCAGTGAAGCCCAATCCCTCTGGAAGTGGGGTAAGTTCTTGCGGCTTTTCAGCGGATTTCCACATGCCTGGTTCGTCAAGCATTTGACCGGCGAACAGAAATCTTTCATCGTTTTTTTGGATTTCATATCTTATATAGGGAAACCAGACGGGCTGATACCAGCCGAGGAAGTCTTCGTTGGTGCGTGGGGGTTGGGTTGTTGTATCCAGCAGCCATGAGGGCTTGTTGATCCTGATGAGTTCCTCTTTTTCGCCTAATCGAAAGCCTTTTTTCCGAATGCTTTCTGCTGTCTCCTCTTCAAGGGACGACCGCATCTGATCCTTGATAATAAGGTAATATGTATTCGAGGCTTTGTTGAAGCCGATTTGGGTGCCGACCATGCTGGAGGGAGTGAGAGCCCATTCCAGGCCGTCGGGGCATTCCTTCAAGGGAGTTTCAATACCCCGGCATACCGAGTAGTAGGTTCCATCGATTTTAAAGACAGGAATTAGCGTGCCGGATCCTGGAATAATTTCCTGGCTATTGCCAGGATGGTTTGGTAGTTCGTACCAGCCGATAAGGTGGTCGCGGGGACCGGCCTGCGGATGTGGTTTTGGTGTTGAACAACCTGCCAAGATTGAGATTGTGACAAAGGAAATTCCTGCCATGAATGTTTTTGTTTTACTCGATAACATTCGGTTATCCCCTTTTTTTTCGGGCGTATAGGGCGGCATCGCGCAGAATTTTCAGGGCCTTCTCGATCCCTTCCAATTCTTCAAAGCCATAGGAGATCCGAAGTTGCCTCTTGCCGATTGCCGCCAGATCGCCGCGGGAGTGGACACAGATTTCACCCGGAATGTAAATGGCACGCGGCCGGAGGGCCTCACCCTCGCGGTCAAGGGCCGTTTTACCGGTGGTACGGCTGGCAAAGCGAAAAAAAGGACTGCCTTCCGTGGTTTCCATATCGGCAAAAGTCAGATAGTAATAAAATCCAGCCTGCCCGCCCCGGCATTCGGCTAAAAACTCACCCAGGTACTCCTCGATCCACCGCCGCACCGCAACCGCTTTCTCCCGGTAGCCCGCGATGACTTTTGCCAACTGCTCCTCGATGCAATGGTCCAGCAGATAACTACTGATTTCCTGGGTAATCATCGGGGCGCTGAACCCGACGTCATTGATCCGCTGCCGCACCGCCTGCAGGAAAGAACTCGCCGGCCCCATCATATAGCCGATCCGCAGGGCCGGGGCCAGAATCTTGGACAGGCTCCCCAGCTCATATACAATTCCCTGCCCATCGTACGATAAGGCGGACTGCGGCTTTTCCGCCCGCGGGTCGTGGATGATCTCTTCATAGGCCTTGTCAAAAAACACCGGGATGCTTCTGTCTTCCTCTGCCGACAGCTTGAACGCCCACTCGACGATCTGCCGCCGGCGGCGATTGGATAAGATGGTGCAGGTGGGATTGTTGATCGTGACAATATATAAAAACTGTATTTCCTTCTTTCTCACCCCCAGCCGGCTGACCTTCTCCGCCAGCCGGTCCATCCGGATCCCCTCCTCATCCTCCGGTACCGCCAGGATTTCAAATCCCATCCGCTCCAGAACATGGCAATAAATGTAATACATCGGGTCCGTGGTGATGACGATACCGCGGGGCAGAACCTGGGCGACGGCCTCCAGCAGGCTGGTGATCCCGCTGGGGCCGATGACCACCTCGGTTTTTTCCAACACCTTTTCCGGTAAACCCCCGATATGGCAGCGGCGGTAAAAATCCTTAATCGAGTGAATCAGGTTATTGGAGCCTTGCGGTTCGCCGTAGTTCAGGGCCTGCCGGTATCTTTCCGGCCGGGCCAAAACCGCGTGCAGGGCCTCCTCGATTTTGCGGCCGGGAATGGTTTTTTCGTTGACATAGCCGACCCCCAGATTGATATCCACCCCTTCCCGAAAATCGCGGGCGAACGAGACCATCATTCGGCTGACCGGCGCGGCCGGAACCGACTTTTGGCCATACTCTGATAACCGTATTTCCTGATCTTTCATAGTTTCATTTTCCTGCGGTTTTCTGGTTATGGGATTATTGGATTCCGGCTGGCCCGGTCTGCGGCAGGCAGGAAGCACGGATTTTCACCTGGGGCAGTTGGCTCCAGTCGGTGGTGTAATGGGCGGAGCAGTGTTGGAATCGGGTTTTCCAGGGCTGGGCCAGTCCTTCGGCGGCATAATGCAGGGCAGCGGAGGTGCAGGCGTTGATCCGGTCGAGGGTGTCCATGAGCCGGCGGGAGCGGGGGCGGTCGATGGTGTCGAACAGGTTGGCCTGGATATGGTCGGTGGAGGTGAGCGCGTTGAGCATCACCCCGGCTTTTTTGAAGAGGCAGTTTTTGCGGTAGATTTTCCGGGCCGCTTCCAGGGCGTAGCGGATCAGTTCGCCGGTATCGCTGGTGGGGGTGGGCAGCTCGATGGTCCGGGAATTGAAGTAGCGGGTCTGGTCCTTGCGGAAGAGGTCGGTCATGACAAAGACGGTTAAAGCGGCGGCGGCGGAGTTCTGGCGGCGGAGTTTTTCAGCGGCCCGGGCGGCGTAGGCGGCCACGGCCTCGCTTAATTCTTCCAGGGTTTCGATTTTCCGGCCGAACGATTTGGAAACCACGATATTTTTTTTACCGGGCGGCGACAGTTCCAGGCCATAGCAGCTCATGCCGCGCAGTTCATACACGGTGCGCAGGCCCACCACGCCCAGGTGTTTGCGGACCCAGCCGTCGTCGGCATCGCGGAGCTGGAGGGCCGTTTGGATGCCGGCCTGCCGCAGACGCTTCGCGAAACCAGGCCCCACGCCCCAGATATCCTGAATTTCGGTGTTTTCCAGGGCCAGCGGCAAATAAGGCGAGTCGGTCAGGTCCAGCACGCCGGCGGCTTTGGCGGATTTTTTCGCCAGGCGGTTGGCCAGCTTGGCCAGGGTCTTGGTCCGGGCGATGCCGATGGAGACGGGGATGCCGGTCCATTTTTTGACGGTATTGCGGATGGTGCGGCCATAGCCGGTCAGGTCCTGGCCGCGGCAGCCGGTCAGGTCCAGAAACGCCTCGTCAATGGAATAAATTTCCAGGGCAGGGGTGAACTGGCAGAGGGTTTCCATGACCCGGCGGGACATATCGCCGTAGAGGGTGTAGTTCGAGGAATAGACGCGGATCTGATGGGCCTGAATCAGGTTCTGCACCTGGAATACCGGGACGCCCATCGGGATGCCCAGCGTTTTGGCCTCATTGGAGCGGGCGACCACGCAGCCGTCGTTGTTGGATAAGACCACGATCGGCTGATTCTCCAGGGCCGGGGCGAAAACCCGCTCACAGGAGGCGTAAAAATTATTGCAGTCCGCTAAGGCAAATATCGGATTCATGGTTTACGGCTCGTGAATGACATAGGTGACGACGCCCCACACCTGAAAATCCATGTCGGCAGGGATCGGCAGGGGGGGATAGTTTTCGTTTTCGGGCATCAGCAGGATTTTTTTGTATTTGATGCGAATCCGCTTGACGGTCAGCTCCCCGTTGATGTTGGCAATGACGACGTTCCTGTCTTTGGGTTCCAGGGCGCGGTCCACGATCAGGATGTCGCCGGGATGAATGCCGGCGTCGATCATGGAATCGCCGTCCACCCGGACGAAAAAGGTGGCGGCGGGGTGGCGGATCAGGTGCTGATTGAGATCGAGCCGGCCCTCGATATAGTCATCCGCCGGCGAGGGGAACCCCGCCGATACGGAGGAAACCACCAGCGGGTGGGCGCTGCGGGTGGAGGTGTCGGCGGCATAAATTTTGGTAACTTTGGTTGTTTTCATAAGTTATGGAAAATCGGATTTTACGCTAGTCCCTATGCCTTTCTTCAATTATTATATATCTGCCCCGGTGAGTGGCCAAAATGAATTTTAGTGTTTTTCGGAATAAATTTTAAACTGTTTTTCGAGTAAAACGAATGGAAGAACAAAAAGGGAATATCGAAGGTGCGGTGGATATGGAGCGGATCGAACGGGCGGTGCGGGAAATCCTGCTGGCGGTGGGGGAAGACCCCCAGCGGGAGGGGCTGCGGAAGACCCCCAACCGCGTGGCGCGGATGTATGGGGAGCTGTTCGCCGGGCTGCATGACGATCCGAAGCGGCATGTGGAGGACGCCTTTACGGAAAATTACGATGAAATCGTCCTGTTGAAGGATATCCCGTTTTACAGCATGTGTGAGCATCATCTGCTGCCCTTTATGGGCCATGCCCATGTGGGCTACCTGCCCAAGGGGCGGATCGTCGGTGTGAGCAAGCTGGCCCGGATTGTCAGTGCGTTTGCCCGGCGGCCGCAGATGCAGGAGCGGCTGACGACCCAGATCGCGGAATTCCTGATGAAGGAGATTGACGCCCGCGGTGTGGCGGTGGTGCTGGAGGCGACGCATACCTGCATGACCATTCGGGGGGTGAAGAAACCCGGCAGCGTGATGGTGACTTCGGCTATGTTGGGATTGTTCCGCAGCGATGCCCGCAGCCGCAGCGAAGTGATGAGTCTGATCGGGCGCTAAGAACGATAGAAACAAAAACACCCCTTATTTTTTTAAATAAGGGGTGATGGGGGCATACCATAAGATTCTTTATTATCCGTATTAGTTTTTAGTACGGAATCGTACCAAAGCCAGGCCGCCCAGTCCCATGAACAGGGCCGTCAAAGGCTCGGGAACCGCCCGACCGGTATCTTCGCTTTTTAACCAGGGACCGTTCTCATCCAGAATGACCCAGTCCTGCTTGATGTCCGTAGTGGCGGTATTATCAAACAAGCCGCCTACGGAAAGCGGTACCTGCCAGAAGTCGGTTAGTACGGATGCCCATGCACCGCTGAGTACATCCATATAGACCAGGCTCTTGCCATTCACGGTTCCCGTAGAGGTTTCGCCGTCAAACCGGAAATAGGTTGTTTCCCCGGCTGCCAGCAGGGTTCCCGCCCCGTTGTCGCGCCAGTTGGTGAAATAATCCACACCATCGCGCAGGCTGGGATCCAATAAGGCATTGTTTTGCGGCCCGCCGGCTGGAAAATCGGAGCTCATCAGGTACAGATTAAATTGGATGCCGGTGGCAAAAACGGTAACATCTTTTCCTCCCAGGGCATCCTCTCCGATATATACCCGCTGGTCCTGCCCGCCCCAGAACATCCCCCGGATATATTCGCTGGCATCGCCTTTGTCCCAGTATTTATCCGCCGAATCTATATTGTCCCCATTAATAGTGCCGGTCCATAACTGCGTCAGCTCGAGCAGCCCGAACATATCTTCCCCCGGCTGCAGACTTGGTCCGCTGGCAAATATGGAGAAAGACGGATCACTAAAAAGCCTGTGATTGGGGTTATTCACATCATAGCCGGGGGTATTGGCACTGCGAAAATACGTCTTGCCGATGTCCCCGTCGTATCCCGTACTGATTTCCCAGTCGTAGGTTTTAAACACCACCGGGCCTGGCTGCAATACCACCGCCTGAATTGCCGTTCCCCAGAGTATAACGGCCACACAAACTACCACCTTGAGAAATGTACTCTTTTTCATCTTCTCTTTTCCTCCAATCAAAAATAGGAAACTTTGTATTGTACTTACGATGCAAATCTGAATTACTGTTTTAATTCTACTTGATTTTGCGGTTTTGTCAATGGAAAACCGGTTTGCCGGTAAAAATCCGGGCATACCAAAAGGTTTATTAAATCGCCTGCTTCACGTGGTTTTAACACGTATAATTCTAACTCTATTACTCATCGCATATTACGTACTATTTTTTGATGCGTTAACCTCGTTAGTCGGATTTCAGAGCAAGGGCGGCGGTGGGGCAGGCGGCGGTACAGTCGCGGGCGACGCGGGTGAGGGCTTCGGTGAGCGGCCGGCGGAAGGGGGGGCCGATGCGAACGTCGAAGCCCCGGCCGATGAAGGTGAAGCCCAGCGGTTCCCGGGCTTTTTCGCAGATCTGGACGCAGAGGCCGCAGTCGATGCATTTGCCGGGTTCGAAGAGAATTTCCGGATGGCGGATTTGCATCTCGAAGGGGCGGCGGTCGCCCGGGTAGCGGTTCGGGTTCGCCTGATACCGCTGGGAGTAGATTCGGAGTTTGCAGGTGTCGGGTTTGCGGCAGTCGCAGTGGAGGCAGCGGAGCGATTCGGTGCGGGCCTGTTCCGCGGTAAAACCGGCAGTTGCGTGGTCAGCCGGTACCTGGCGGGGATGGGGCGAGACCTCCTGCATGAAGGATTCGATTTCCCCCTTTTGCAGCTTGCCGATATGGGTGGAGAATTCTTTGGGCAGGCCGGTGATGGTTTGGCCGGTGAGATAC
>JAKQBU010000275.1 GCA_029573975.1 Planctomycetota bacterium | reverse complement strand
CGGCGGGAAAAAATCGGCTGGATGACCATTTGGGCGATTTTGTGAACAGCCTGGCAATCAAACGCCCCACCCGGCAGCATTTAGCCCAAACGAAAAAAATGCTGAAGCGGGTCTTTGCGGATTGTCGATTCAATGTCATTTCCGACCTGGACCCCGACCGATTTATAGCCTTTATCAATGGCTTGAATACGGCGGCCAAGACGAAAAAGCATTATACCGCCCTGATGAAACAGTTTGCCCAGTGGTTACATGATACCGGACGGCTTCCGAAAAACCATTTCCGCCTGATTAAGGCCCCCAAGGTATTGCAGGCTGACCAGGTACACCCCCGGCGGGCTTTATCTGCGGACGAAGTAGCTCGGTTGATTCATGCAGCGGAAACCGGGGAAAGCTGGTGGGGCATATCCGGGCGGGAACGGGCTTTAATTTACCGGCTGGCGGTGGAATCCGGCTTGCGGCTGAACGAAATTCGCACTCTGAAAACAGAGGATTTCGATTTTGTCCGCTGTACGGTTACTGTTCAAGACAGTAACGAAAAAGCCCGGAGGGGAGCGACGCTACCCCTGCGGGCAGCGACGGCGGCCATGATTCAGGACTTTTTGGGGAATAAGACCCCACAGGCACGGGCTTTCACCGTCAAAAAAGGTTCGCTGATGATTCAGGTGGACCTGAAAAAGGCGGGCATTCCCTACGAAATTGATGGTAAGTATTGTGATTTCCATGCTTTACGACATTCGACGGCCAGCCTGTTAATCCAGACCGGGGCGAACATAAAGACGGTTCAAACCATCATGCGACACACTACGGCGGAATTGACCCTTCAAAAATATTCCCACCTCTACGCCGGGCAGCAACGGGAAACCATTGAAAGCCTGCCAGATTTTCAGATTCAGCAGGTGGAAGCGGTGAAGACCGGGACCGATGATTGTGTAGTAAAAACCGATGAAAATTTACTGCTCAAAAACTGCCCAAAAACTGCCAACCGTCCCGTAAATAACCGAACAATTCCGAACAATTCCCAAAATGATAAAATGATAGAAAAAGGCCATTTTGAGGCCATAGAAGGCCAGATAGCTGCTTTTTCAGGAGAAAAACTGACCCCGTTAATTTTAGGGGAAAACTGGGCGATACAGGACTCGAACCTGTGACTTCCTGCTTGTAAGGCAGGCGCTCTAGCCAACTGAGCTAATCGCCCGAAGCCAAACAGTGCGGCAACGATACAAGAAAAACCTGCGGTTGTCAATCTTTTCCCATTTCTTTTGTAAGTGGTTATAAATTATGAAGATATGATAAACTTGATTTTTGCCGCCTATCCCGCAAAAATATGATAAAAACAGGACGATTGACTATTATTTGACGGAACCGCCAAAAGTCGACATTGACAGCCGAAAATAGCTCTGGCTTCCCAATAACAAGGGGTCGAAGAGTTTTTGACGCTGGCGTCTTATTTGCGGAGAAGCGGATGGATACGATTACGCAGGGATTACTGGGAGCCGTGACGGCGCAGCTGGGCTTTCGCCAGCGGATTGGCCGGGAAACCACCTGGGTGGCAGCGGCTGTGGCTGTCATACCCGATCTGGATATCCTCATACACCCACTGCTTTCCCTTTCCGGCGCGGAATCAGGCGAGCTGGACCATATCGTAACCCATAGAGGAATAAGCCACTCGCTTCTGCTGGTTCCGTTGATGGCACTGCCAATAGCGCTGCTTTGGCGTTGGGCGAAAAATAACAAACGCCGCAGTGCGGAGCAGAAAATCGATCAGCCCGCTGTTTCACCGGCTCCCGGGGCCAATTGTTCCTTTTTGCTTCTGTATGGCTGCACTTTTCTGGCCCTATTGAGCCATCCGCTGCTGGATTGGTGTACCAGTTACGGAACCCAGCTTTTTGCGCCCCTCACCTCCCGGCGATTTGCTATCGATGCGATTGCTATTATCGATGTTTTTTATACCCCCATACTGATTTTCACCCTGCTGGCCTGTTATTTTGTGCGAAAAATCCGTGCGGATAGCCGAAAACTCACCTTATGGATCGGCTGGATCGGTTTTCTTCTCTCGGCTGCATATATTTTCGCCGGGTGGCAGTTCCACAATCAGGCGATTCGTCAGGTGAGGAAGCATTTTGTCAGACAGCAAGGCGATTGCCCCTCTGCGCAATATCACGCTTATCCTCAATTGGGCTGCATCTGGCTGTGGCGGGTGACCGAACAGAAACAAAATCAATGGAATGTCGCCCGATGCAACCTGCTCTTTGATCCATACTTACATCAGGTGAAATGGATCAGCGGCTCCGCTGCCGACAATTCATGGGTGGAAATTGCCCGACAGTTGCCCACGGTTGAGACCTTTTACTGGTTTGCCATGAATCAGATCCGCCCCGAATACGACCGCCAGCCTAATCGGCATATCGTGGATTTCCATGACATGCGCTATAGCCCTGATCCGGTAGGCCTGGAAAGTTTATGGTCTCTGCGGGTGGTTTTCGACGATGACGGCAAGCTGATTCTGGTGGATCAGGTTCGTCACTATCCGCGCCGGGGTTATTCATCCATACTTCAGCAGGCCTGGCGCAATATCTGGAATTCGTGAACGAATCCGGTTGTTTAGGGTTTGGGGTTCGCAAAGCGCGGTACACGAACATGGCAGCTTGATCGCTGGGGATGTTTGTTCAGATAATCCTGATGGTACTCTTCTGCCGGATAAAATGGCCCGGCCGGTTCGATTTGCGTCACCACCTTATAACCCAGCTTTTTCAATTCTGCTACGAGCTTTTCCGATATTTGCTTCTGCGGCTCATTGCGATAGAAAACGGCAGAACGATATTGGGAGCCGACATCCGGTCCCTGGCGATTCAACTGGGTTGGATCATGAATTTCAAAAAAGAGACGGGCCAGATTCTCGTACGAAACCTGATTGGGATCAAAAATCACGCGAACCGCTTCTGCATGGCCGGTGTTTCCGGCACAAACCTGTTCATAGGCAGGATCCGGTACCGTACCGCCGGTGTATCCGGAGGTGACGGAGAGCACACCCGGAATCTGCTGAAAATAATGTTCCACTCCCCAAAAACATCCGCCGGCAAAAATCGCTTCCTCCGTCCGGTTTTGCTCCGGGATGGGGCAAAATACCAGAGAGGCGGAATTCACGCAATGGCGGACATTCCGCGGGGTAAAGCCTTCCCCCTCGAAAACATGCCCCAGGTGGCCGCCGCAGGCACTGCAGAGGATCTCTGTCCGCCGGCCATCGGCATCCGGGAGGCGCCGGACCGCCCCCGGAATTTCTTCATCAAAACTCGGCCAGCCGCAATCGGAACGAAATTTGCTCTGCGAGGCATATAATTCAGCTCCGCATTGGCGGCAGATATACACTCCTCGAGCGAAATGATTCCAGTATTGGCCGGTAAAGGGCCTTTCCGTACCTTTGTGCAGGATGATTTGTTTTTCTTCTGCCGACAGCGGGGGCAGAATTTCTCTGGTTTTCTTTTCTGCTGGTTTCACCGGGATTTGAACCTCACTATATTTTTTCCAAAACCACATAAACGGGGAATTATACCCCAGAACACGCGGCGGCCCCGATGCCTGCCATTCCGGATGGTTGTTCAGCCACTGCTGAAGCTGATGCAGGGCTTTGCGATAGGATTTCATGGTACCCGCACCCCGAATGCCGACCGAGACCACCTTTAGCGGCTCCTCGTTTTGCACCTGAACCAGTCCGAAGGTACCGGTCTGGTCCTGTTCGGGATGGCGGTAAAGGAAGGACATGGCTTTGACATCGTCCATCCTGTCGGAATCCCGGAGTGCCTCTGGTTCGTATTCCATGATTACTGGAGCGGTCATACTGATCTTACGGCTTTCGATGTGCCGAAAGAGCGTCATGAACTGCCGGTTTTCCTTTTCCGACGACCGGACCCAAGCGGACCGGGCAGGGGGGTAGGTCTTGATACGAACCAGGCCCGGCAGCGATGGTTTGGGCCAACCATCCGGCAGCGGCGCTTCTTCGGAGATCTTAAACGTGCGGGCGTCCTGGGCATCTTTGAGGGCTTTTCTGAGAACAGCATTCTGTTGGTCTGGATTCTCGACCGCTGCCTCCGCCAGTGCCTGCGAAAGAATAACCGCTGCATCGGAGTCCGGGGACTCACAGGAAAGTTGCTGCAGAACGGTTTGCCGCAGTTCTGCGTCGTCTTCCTTTCCTATAGCCTGGCAGATGGACGCCA
>JAKQBU010000273.1 GCA_029573975.1 Planctomycetota bacterium | reverse complement strand
ACGCTGAGTGCCGATTCACCTACTGCCGTCATTCATTACACACTCGATGGCTCCGAGCCGACTGTTTCATCTCCGGTGTATTCGTCCTCCATTCCCATATCGGCCACTACTACTATCAAGGCCGCCGTGTATGAACCGGGCGTGGGGCGAGGCCAAACCAGTGTCCAGCGGTATGCCCAGCTCAACTCAGATGTGCGCGATTTTAATTCCAATCTGCCCATTGTGGTGCTGGATACGTTCGGTTCTGCAATCAATGCCGATACCTACACCCCTTGTTTTGCGACCTTCATCGACACCGATCCCGTTACCGCCGGGCCGCGATCACCGATCTGCCTGAATTCAGCGGGGGCAGCGCGATTAAATTCCGCGGCTCTTCCACCCTCATGTTTCCCAAGAAAAGTTTGAACCTGGAAATCCGGAATGAAAACGATGAGGATAAAAATGTTTCTTTATTGGGATTGCCTTCGGAGTCGGACTGGGTTTTGTACAGTTCCTTTATGGATAAGTCCCTCATGCGCGATGTCTTGGTCTATCAATGGAGCAACGAGTGCGGCCGCTACGCGCCGCGTACGCGGTTTGTCGAAGTATTTCTCAATACCGACAGCGGCGATGTGCGCATGGACAGTTTCGCCAACGTAACGCCTTATGCGGATCCAGTTCGCTATCCAGCGCTGAACGGCGGCTGCAGCTATCCGGGTGATTATATGGGGGTTTATGTACTAATCGAAAAGATTAAACGCGACGAGTATCGCGTGGATGTAGAAAAGCTGGAACCCTATCATAATAGTGAGCCGGAAATCAGCGGCGGCTATATTATCAAGAACGACCGTGTAGATCCGGGCGATGACGGCTTCCGTACCTCTAGGGGAGGAGGTTTCCTTTGCCCTATGGTCTATGTCGATCCCAAGGAAGCGGAGATCACCCCCCCGCAGGCCTCCTGGTTATACAACTATACCGCCGCCCTGGATAATGTGTTGGTCAGTGCGGATTTTGCCAATCCCGTAACCGGTTACTCCCAGTATATTGACGTCGGTTCCTTCATCGACTACGAACTCATGGTGGAACTGGCGAAGAATCCCGATGGGTATATATTCAGCACCTTTCTCTTTAAAGATCGCAACGGCAAAATTCACATGGGTCCGCAGTGGGACTACAACCTCACTCTCGGCAATGCCAACTGGGTACATTGCAATTATACCTACGGCTGGTACACCGTAGCGGGCCGGCCGGATTTGGGAAACTACTGCATCTATCAGTGGACGGACCGCCTCCACGATGACCCGGAATTCATGGTGCAGTGGTGGGATCGCTGGTTTGAACTGCGTAAGACGGTCTGGAATAAAAGTAAAATACTCAATGATATTGACGGTTACGCCCAATTCCTTGATGAGGCTCAGCAGCGTAACTTTCAACGGTGGCCGATTCTTGGTGTAAAAGTGAATGCTGATATTTATGGAGAATATTTTGTCGGTGCCACCTACCAGGAAGAAGTTGACCACATGAAAGGCTGGATAACTGACCGTATAAACTGGATTGATTCGCAATCACCTTATAACACGCCCCCGGGGTTTGTGCAGACTGGAAACCATGTCCCTGCCGGCCAGCCGGTTCCAATGGCCTCCGGCGGGGTCCTGAATGGCTCCCTCAAAATGGATGGCGCCGGCGATTACGTGACCATGACCGGTTACAAAGGGATCACTGCTGCCCAGTCCCGCACCGTCAGCGCCTGGATCAACACCGAAACCACCGGCGTCATCGTCTCCTGGGGCAGAGAGGAAACCGGCAAAAAAT
>JAKQBU010000258.1 GCA_029573975.1 Planctomycetota bacterium | reverse complement strand
GGCGGAGAAGAAGACGTTTGCGTATCAGCGACCGGCAGTGTTTCCGGATGAGCAGGAAGTGGCACGGGCGCGAGCGGAAGGACGGTCGGTGGTGGTGCGGTTTGCCATGCCGAATGAGGATATCGTGGTTCAGGATATCGTGCGCGGGGAGGTGCGGTTTGCCGCCAGCGAGCTGGGGGATTTTATCATTATGAAATCGGACGGATTCCCGACGTATCATTTCGCGTGCGTGGTGGATGACGAGTTGATGGAGGTGACGCATGTAATCAGGGGGCAGGAACATTTGATGAATACTCCCGGCCATCAGGCGCTGCAGGATGCGCTGGGATTTCGCCGTCCGATCTATGCGCATATTTCGGTGACGGTGAGTGAAGGGGGCGGCAAGCTCTCCAAACGGGAAGGGGCGAAGGTGCTGCACAAGACGCTGCAGGAGCGGCAAGGGGTGGAACTGGAGAAAGTGGCGCAGGCCAGCGGGATCACCCTGGCAGCACTGCAATCGTTTCTGGCGGGCGATTCGACGCCGGACGGGCCGAACCTGACGGCGATGGCGGAGTATCTGGAAGTGCATCTGCCGGAGATTAATGTGGTGGATTTTTTGAAGAGCGGCTATATCCCGGAGGCGATGGTGAATTTTGTGGCGCTGCTGGGGTGGAATCCGGGCGATAACCGGGAGATTATGCCGCTGGAGGAACTGGTGGCGGCGTTTGCTATCGAGCGGCTGACCAAGACGAACAGCCTGTTCGACCGCAAGAAGCTGATGGCGTTCAATATGGAGCATATGCGGATGCTGGGGGCGGAGAAGCTGTTGGGGCATTTTCAGCGGTATCTGCAGGTGAATGAGTCGCCGCTGCTGGCGGTGGGGGAGGCGGCGCTGGCGCATTTGCTGAAGGCCAGCGAGGGGGCGCGGACGCTGGCGGAGGTGGAGCAGAAGGGGCTGTTTTTGGCGGCGGAGAAGATCGAGTATGATCCGCAGGCGGTGAAGAAGGTTTTGCAGAAGGAGGGGGCGGCGGAACTGCTGGGGCAGGCGCGGGAGGCGCTGGGGGGGCTGGAAAAGTGGGAGGAGGCGGGGATTCATGCGGTGATCGAGGGGCTTTGCACGAAACACGGGGTGGGGATGGGGAAGGTGGCCCAGCCGATCCGGGTGGCGATTACGGGCAGCACGGTCAGTCCGCCGATTGGGGACAGTTTGGTGCTGCTGGGCAGGGAGAAGACGATTGGGCGGATTGATGCAGTATTGGAGTATTTGAAAGAATATAACAAGTAGGCAGGGAACCATGGAACGGGCAAAAGAAAAAAATAAACAAAAGTTTCTGGATAATTTTACCAGGCACGTTCGGCTTTTTAATGAAGTTGTCGCAACGCAAAATGGTGACTGGGTAGTGAAGGGATTCATAGATATAGCCAAAAATATCTATACTATTTCCGTTGATACCAAGGTGATTTCAAAAATAATGGAAATTTTGCTTTTTCCTAAGCTATGCCAATTTGCGGAAAAATGCGGATATAAAATTATATTATGCAAAGAGCAGAATTTTTATCCGGATATATCTTTTATTGATCGCGAAAACA
>JAKQBU010000247.1 GCA_029573975.1 Planctomycetota bacterium | reverse complement strand
GCAGATCGATTTTATTCAAAGCCACCACAATAGGAACTCCCGCCGCTTTTACATGGTTAATGGCTTCTTCGGTCTGGGGCATTACTCCATCATCGGCGGCCACCACCAGTACCGCGATATCGGTCATATTTGCCCCCCGTGCCCGCATTTCGGTAAAGGCTTTGTGGCCCGGGGTATCCAGAAAGGTAACCCGGCGCTGGCCATCATCATACAGGTACGAACCGATGTGCTGGGTAATACCGCCAGCCTCTCCGGTTACCACACTGGTACGCCGAATGCGGTCCAGCAGGGAAGTCTTGCCGTGATCCACATGGCCCAAAAAGGCTACCACCGGAGGACGAGGGGACAATTCCTCCGCCGGCACTTCTTTTTCATATTCTTTCTGGATGGTTTCCAGCATGGAGGATTTCGTTTCTACCGTAAGCTCGATCCCGAATTCCATGGCCAGCATCTCTGCGTTTTCCGCCGTAAGGACCTGATTGATCGTTGCCAACTGGCCGGCGGCCATCATTTTGGCCATAATTTCACTGGCGCGGACGCCGATGGTGCTGGACAGATCTTTAATGGTGATGGGTTCTTTGATTGTAGCTTTTTCAATATGCCGGGCGGGAGCCGTAAAGGAACCTGCTCCTGCGGCACCCTTATCCTCAGAAGCCATTTTTCGCTCTTTGCCGCGCAGTTTTGTTCCTGATGCCTGAGCCAACCGTTCCTGTCTTTCGAGCAAATCCCGGTCTCGCCATTCCTGAGAAACGACAGCCGTTTCATCGCCCAGATCGAGACCTCTGCGGCCGCGGCGCTTCGATACCCGCAGCCGGTCCTGTTTGACGGCTTCTGTTTCCTGATCATCGATATGCCGACGCCGGCTCTTTTTCGATTTACTATCAGTTCCGGGACCGACCGAGAGAGGAATCTCCTTATTCAGATCCAGTTTAGGTCCCGCACCGCGGCCGGTTTTGGGGCTGGGAGGTTTGGGCAGTATATCCGCTCGCTCCACCCGAATTACCTGGGGTCCCTGCAGAGTGGCCGGCTTGGGGATAAAAGGTTTGGGCAGCGGAGCTGGAGCCACCGGCTTACTGAGGGATATCGTTCGGATCACGCGCGGAGCCTCGGGGATTTCTTTGATTTCCGGAGCAGCCGGACTGGGAGGAATCGGAACTTCTTCCGGTTTTTCCGCGGGCAATTCGGCAGAAGCCAGCCCTTCCGCCTCTGCTTCTGCCGCCGCAATTTCTTTGGGGCTTTTCCGCTTATGGACCGGTTCCTTTTTCGCTTTTACCTCTAGGGCTTCTACAGGAGGTGCTTCCGGCTGCGATAGCGATACCGGCTCCGCCGGCGGTTCTGCCGGAGGTGCTTCCTCCGTTGTTTCCAGCACGGCGGCCATTTCCACATGCGGCAGATCTTCCTCTGCAGGACTCTCCTCTTCCTTCTTCTTGCGGGAACGGGACTTTTTCGCCGTAACTTTACTTAAATCCACCCGTTCGGTGGTTTCTACGGTCGTACAATGCTCCCCTTCACTGAACCATTCGCGTATCGTGGCTTCCAGGCCCACCGAGACGGTACTCATATGATTCTTCACATCCAGGCCTTCCGCCTGGCATTTTTCCACAATGGAAGTGCTTTTTACATTTAGTTCTTTTGCTAATTGAAAGACTCTTGTTGCCACGTACGCAACCTCCTGTAACTTTAGGAAGCCTTGTCTTTTTCCAATCTATCTAAATTTTGATCCGGCTGGCCTGATTCGGAGGGAGAGGAATTTTTTTCACCGGTTTGTCCCCGGCTACGGGTATCTTGCAGCTCACGGGCCAATACCGCCTGGGCGGCGGTAGCCTTGGCTTTGGTAGCAGCCAGACGACGGGCCTCTGCACTGGCTTTGGTGACAATTTTCTTTGCTAAATCCGGATTTAATTTTAAAGATTCAATTAAAGGCTGTGGGCCTACCTCTTCCAAGTCCAGCAACGACACAATTCCCAGAGCCAGAATTTTATCTATTGTTGTATCATCCACACCTTCGATATTTCGCAAAGTCTGAATCAGTGTTTCCATACTTTCGGAATATTCATGCGGAGTCAGAATATCGATATCCCAACCGGTTAAACGGGCCGCCAGGCGGACATTTTGGCCCCGTTTACCGATGGCCAGTGATAATTGATCGTCAGAAACTACTACGGTTGCTCGATTTAACTCAAAACACAGGGCCATTTCCCGGATTTCCGCGGGCCGCAGGGCATTGCTGATCAATATTTGAGAGGACTCATTCCAGCGAACAATATCAATTTTCTCGCCGCCCAGCTCATCGACAATGTTTTTAATCCGGCTGCCTCGGACCCCTACACAGGCGCCCACCGCATCCACTTTCGAATCCACGCTGGTGACGGCTACTTTTGTGCGGTATCCCGCTTCACGCGAAAGTGCCCGGATTTCCACAACCCGTTCAGTTACTTCCGGAACTTCCTGCTCAAAGAGCCGACGTACAAAATCCGGATGGGTACGTGATAAAATAATCCGGACCTGATGAGGAACTTCCTTCACCTCAATAATTAAACAGCGAATTCGTTCTCCCGGATGATGTGATTCGCCTGGAATTTGCTCACTGCGGGGAAGAATAGCTTCGGTCCGGCCGATATTTACAATAATAGCCCCTCCCTCGAAGCGAGCTACCACCCCGGATGCGATTTCACCCACTCGTTCCTGAAACTCCGTATAGATACTGCCCCGTTCATCTTCACGTAACTTCTGAATCATCACCTGTTTAGCGGTTTGAGCCGGGATACGCCCCAATTTTTTGATATCAATCTTCTCTCCGGAAACATAGGCTTCAATATC
>JAKQBU010000197.1 GCA_029573975.1 Planctomycetota bacterium | reverse complement strand
GATGAGTATTGGGATCGCGGGGGAGAAGAAGATGGCGATGGCGGGGATCTGCTATAATGACATTGACAAGCGGGCCAGCCGGTATTCGGGCCGCGGGGGGCTGGGGGCGGTGCTGGGCAGCAAGCGGCTGAAGTGTATCGTGGTGGACGGGCAGGGCGGGCCGGGGGTGGCGATTGCCAATAAGGAGGTGTTCGATCAGGGGCGGAAGAAGCTGACGGAGGCGCTGAGGAGCCATGCGGTGACCAAGCCGGGGGGCGGGCTGAATTCGTATGGGACGGCGGTGCTGGTGAATATTCTGAATGAGGCGGGGGCATTGCCGACGCGGAATTTCAGTTCGGGGCGGTTTGAAGGGGCGGCGAACATATCGGGGGAGGCGATGGCGGAGATGTGTAAGAGCCGCGGCGGGTCGGGGATGATGGGGCATCCGTGTCATCCGGGGTGCGTGATTCAGTGTTCGAATGTGATTCCGAATCCGGACGGGACGGAGATGGCCTCCTGTATAGAGTATGAAACGACGTGGTCGCTGGGTGCCAATTGCGGGATTGACGATTTGGATGTGATCGGCCGGCTGACGACGATGTGCAACGATATCGGTATCGATACGATTGAGGCGGGGGTGACGCTGGCGGTGGCGATGGAGGCGGGGATCGCCCGGTTCGGGGATGGGGCGAAGGCGATCCAGATGCTGGAGGAGATTAAAGAGGGGACGCCGCTGGGCTTTATTCTGGGCAACGGGGCGGCCAATACGGCTAAAACGTTCGGGGTGGTGCGGTGCCCGACGGTGAAGGGGCAGGGGATGCCGGCGTATGAGCCGCGGGCGATCAAGGGGATCGGGATGACGTATGCAATCAGCACCATGGGGGCGGATCACACCTCGGGCTATACGATTGCGCCGGAAATCCTGGGGGTGGGCGGCAAGGTGGACCCGTTCGATGCGAACAAGGCGGAGCTGGTGCGGAATTTTCAGTACACGACGGCGTTTATCGATTCGACGGGGCATTGCGTATTTATTGCGTTTGCGATTCTGGACATTCCCAGCGGTTTTGAGGGGATGATCGAGGAGTGCAACGGGGTGCTGGGGACGAACTGGACGGCGGCGGATGTGGGGCGAATCGGCAAGGAGGTAATCGATATCGAGCGGCGATTTAACCGCGGGGCGGGGCTAACCAATCAGGATGACAGGCTGCCGGAGTTTATGAAATATGAAAAACTGCCGCCGCATAATGTGGTGTGGGATGTGCCGGATGAAACGCTGGACTCGGTATTAAGTTAATACGACAATACCATGATAACCGTGCAGGTCAAGCTGTTTGCCACGCTGCGGAATCAGCATCCCGAACTGGGGGTGGGTGAGCCGCTGGCGGTCAGCCTGGCGGAAGGATCGACGGTGCAACATCTGGTGGATATGCTGAAGCTGCCGGAGATCAAGCTGATATTTGTGAACGGAGCGGCCCGGAAGGAAGATCAGCCGCTCAAGGAGGGAGATATAGTTGCCATCTTTCCGCCGGTGGGCGGCGGTTGATATCGGGTTATTCAGCGGTTGTTTTTATAAGTTGGGGAAATCAATCCGGCAGGGGGGCGTCGTTCTCCAGCTTGATGTTGTCCAGGTAGAATACCCGGGCATCGGTGGCCATGCTGCTCCAGCCGGCCCAGGTGAAGTTGCGGAATTCCGGGTGGCCGGTTTTGAGTCCTGCAAATGGCCGGGGCGGCTGGCCGGGCAGGGTAATGATGAGGGTCCAGGTACCATCAGCATCGCTACCTACTTTGGCGCTGATGTCGATATGGAACCAGGTGCTGACGGGCAGTTCCAGCAGATCCTGGCCGGCTGCACGGAGTTTGCCATCCTGTATCCAGAAGGTGGGGCCGATGCGGTAGGGCTGCACATCCCAGCTCCGCCACTCGTGGTACATGACCACGCCCGGTTCGATCCGCATGTCGAAGCTGCAGTGGGATGTGCCTTTGTTATGATTGGGCAGATAGACCAGATGGGGATTGAAAGGAGACTGCAAACCGGGGGCATCGAGGATTTTGAGACTGTGTTGGCCGGCGGCCGCAGTTTCGTCAGTGACGGCGATGGAATCGCCCTTGTTTTCCGTGTTTACCTGGGCTTTGACCGGTGCGGCTCCCACGGCTGGCACCTCAAAATCGTCATCGACATGGAAGGGCGGCGGGGGAGGCGGAGCGGGCGCAAACTCGACAGGCGGGAATGTGAATTTTTTGGGGATCGAAACCCACTTCGAATCGCCATACAGACCGGCCTGGGTATAGTCGAACTCCTTAAACCCGGCTCGCCAGCCGCCCAGATCGGCTTTAAGGAGTTCGACTATACCCAGGCCGGTCTGTATGGC
>JAKQBU010000196.1 GCA_029573975.1 Planctomycetota bacterium | reverse complement strand
AAATCCGAAAAACTCCCTTACCCCGGAGCGTATATTTGATTACATAATGGGGGTAGTTGCTGCGGCGAATCACGAAATCCGCAGCGCATTTCTCATGCCCCCCGCAGATAATCGCCAGCTCCGACGGATCGCCCGGCTCCGTGTCATAATAAAAGTAATCCGCCGTAATTACATGACCGGGCGGGCATTGCGAAATCTCCCGCTTAATGATATGCCGGCTGTCGGCTTCTGCTTTCATGATTCAGACCGTAAAAAATAGCCAATTTAAGTTACTTTTATACATCATCATGTTACTTTCAGCTATGGATGTCAACAAAATTAAAGGGTATTTTACGGTGAACAGGTAAAAGATAAATCATGGTTATTTTGGTAAAGGGCATAACGATGAAAATCAGTGCAAGTTATTGGATGTTCGAGGGTGGTCTGGAAGCCAAACGGCCCATCGCCGAAGCCATGCAGGAGGCCAGAGACCTGGGTTTTGACGCCATTGAGCTGTGTATCGGCAGCCAGGGAGTGCTCACCCACAAGACCACCCAGGCCCAATGCCGGCAGATTGTCGAAACCGCCCAAAAAATCGGCATAGAGATCGCCGGCGTCGCCAGTGGTGAAAGCTGGGGATCTTCCCCCTCCGCCAATGACCCCGCCGTTCGGGCCAAAATTATTGACTTCACCAAGAGTGCATTACAGGTTACTCAGTGGCTGGGGACCGATGCCTATCTTTTCGTACCCGGAGCGGTCGATGTCTTCTTCCTGCCGGATGCCCAGGTCATTCCCTACGACGTCTGTTACCAGCGGGCCGCCGACGCCGTCCAGCAACTGCTGCCGACTGCGGAAAAACTGGGCGTGGCGCTCGGTATAGAAAACGTCTGGAACAAATTCCTCCTCAGCCCCCTGGAAATGAAGTCTTTCATCGACAGCTTCAATTCCAAACAAGTAGGCGCTTATTTCGATGTCGGTAATGTCTTGCTGCTGGGCTATCCCGACCAGTGGATTTCCATCCTGGGCCAGCGTATCAAGCGGGTGCATATCAAGGATTTCAAACGCTCTGTCGGCACGGTTGATGGTTTTGTCGATCTGCTCGAAGGCAATGTGAACTTCGAGGCGGTAAAGAATGCCCTGGCCGACATCGGCTACGACGGCTACGTCACCGCCGAGATGATCCCCTATCAGCCCGGCCGGCCCGCCAAAACCGCCCAGGCCATGAAGAAAATTTTCAAGTAAATCCACATAAAGTCGAAACACCTTTACAGGAGAATATAAATGATACGAGTAGGAATTATCGGTTTGGGATTTATGGGCAAGATGCACTTCGGCTGCTACCGCAAAAGTGCGGATGTGAAGCTGGCGGCAATTTGCGACATTGACGAAAAGAAATTCAAGGACACCGGCGGCACCGCCGGCAATATTGCCGGGGCCGATAAACCGCTCGATTTCACCGGGATCGAACTCTATTCCGATTTCGACCAGATGCTCAAAAAGGCAAAGCTCGATGCGATTTCCATCACCCTGCCCACCTATCTGCACAAGGAATACACCATCAAGGCCCTGCAGGCCGGCCTCCATGTCCTCTGCGAAAAGCCGATGGCCCTGACGGAACCGGACTGCGACCCGATGATCGCCGCCTGGAAAACCAGCGGCAAGACCCTCCAGATCGGCCATTGCATCCGCTTCTGGCCCGAATATGTCAAAACCAAAGAAATCATTGACTCCGGCCAGTACGGCCCCGTCAAAGCCGCCACCTTCCAGCGACTCAGCCTGACGCCCGTCTGGTCCTGGGACAACTGGCTCATGGACGGCCAAAAGAGCGGCGGGGCGGCCCTGGACCTGCACATCCATGATTCCGATTACGTCCAGTATCTTTTCGGGATGCCCAAAGCCGTTTTCACCCGCGCGGTCAAAGGCCCCAGCCGGGACTACGACCACCTTGTCACTCAGTATATCCTCGACCGGGATTGCGCCGTCACCGCCGAGGGCGGCTGGATGATGTCACCGTCCTTTGGCTTCGAGATGAGCTTCAATGTCGTGCTCGATCAGGCCGTCATCACCTATGACTGTACCCGCCAGCCGGCCTTTAAGGTCTGCCCCGCGAAAGGCGATGCCTTCACCCCCGAAATCCTGCCCGGCGACGGCTACTCCCGCGAGATCGAGCATTTCATCCAGACCGTCCAAGGTGCCAAACTGCCCCCCGTCACCACTCCCGAGCAATCGAAAAATTCCGTAAAACTGATTGCCTGCGAAAAGGAATCCGCCCGCTCGAACAAAATCATAAGCTGGTAAGGAGTGCAGTTTTTTCTGGACTTTGGCCGCCGGACTGGTAAAAGTAAACGATCTGAATTCATTCTAACGTAAAGGTGCATTGCATGAGTCATTTCTCCTGGCTATTGGACGGCAGTATTGTTGGTCTATACCTCCTGATTACCATGATCGCCGGCATCATGGTCCGCAAATACGTCTGCAAGGTCGAGCATTTCATCGTCGCCGGCCGCGAAATGAATGTCTATCTCGGCATCGCCTCCCTGGCCGCCACCGAGTTCGGCATCGTCACCTGCATGTACACCGCCCAGGCCGGCTACACCCGCGGTTTTGCCGGCGCCATCCCCGGCATCTGCATGGCCCTGGCCATGTTTGTCGTCGGCTGGACCGGCTTCTGCGTCAAACCCCTGCGCGACTCCGGTGTCATGACCATCCCCGAACTCTTCGAAAAACGCTACGGCAGCTTTGTCCGCTGGCTGGCAGGGGTGGTCATCGTTCTCGGCGGCCTGCTGAACATGGGCGTCTTCCTCCGCGTCGGCGGCCAGTTCCTGGTCGTCTGCTGCGGCATGAACCCAGCCTACCTCGAAATCGCCATGACCGTTCTTCTGATCGGCGTGGCGGTGTACACCATTCTGGGCGGGATGCTTTCGGTTCTGGTAACCGACTACCTCCAGTTCATCGTCATGAGCGCCGGCCTGCTGATTGTTACGGTCCTGATTCTCGGCAAAGTCGGCTGGGACAACATCCTGCAAACCGTCCATCAGCATTTCGGTGCCGGCGGCTTCAATCCCTTCCAGAATCCCAAACTCGGCTGGCAGTTCGTCCTCTCCAACCTCATCACCAACACCGCCGCCGTCCTTACCTGGCAGACCTGCATCTCCCGCCTGCTCTCCGCTAAAGATACCCGTACTGGCCGCAAGGTCTATACCGGCACCGCCTTCTTCTTCGTCTGCCGCTGGATCATCCCCGGCATCTGGGGCATCGCCGCTCTGGCCTCGGTCACGGTTTCTCCCGATACCCTCAGTTCCATCGCCGCCACCATGGGCGAGAAAGACACCTCCCTTTTTGCCATGCCCCTGTATCTGAGTACCGTCGTCCCGATGGGCATGATGGGTATCCTCATCGCCGCCATGCTCGCCGCCGACATGTCCACCGATGCTTCCTACATGATAACCTGGGGTTCGGTCATCTATAACGACATCCTGGCTCCCTTCCGCCGGCGCCGGCCCTGGTCCGAGAA
>JAKQBU010000173.1 GCA_029573975.1 Planctomycetota bacterium | reverse complement strand
GAAATGTTTTTCTGATTTGTTTTTCCTGTTTTTCGATCAGATATAAAATTTGCTGCTCCCCTTCCCCCAGCGGAATGACCATTTTTCCCGTTACCGCCAGTTGTTCCAGCAGCATATCGGGTATTTCCTCCGCTACGGCGGCCACCAGAATCCGGTCGAAACGGATTTCCCCTGGCCAGCCGTGCCAGGCGTCACCGACACAATATTCCACATTGCTAAGGCCGACTCCAGCGATATTGATTCGGGCCTGCCGGGACAATTCTTCGATAATTTCCATGGTGTACACTTTCCTGGCCAGTTGTGCCAGAATTGCGGTCTGATAGCCGTATCCGGTTCCGATCTCCAGAACCTGATGTTCCGGCTGAATATCCAGAGACTGGGTCATCAAAGCGACGATATACGGCTGGGAAATGGTTTGCCCGAAACCGATCGGCAGCGGCTGGTCGAGATACGCCCGCTGGCCTTCGGCGTCGTTTTCAGCAGCCGGGATGAACCGTTCCCGGGGTAGCGTTTCCATGACCTGTAGAATCCGCTCATCGCGGATGCCGCGACTGCGTAGTTGTGTATCCACCATTTTTTTTCGATGGAGGTTGGTTTTTAATACCATTTTGCTTCCATTTTAGACAATATCGTTTCACTTTCTGACTACGGTGGTATGAAATAGAGATAAAGGATATTCAGGAAGTTTTCATCATCTTCTTCTTATTTCTTTTACCAACAGTAACATATGATTCATTCTATGCTTATAAAAACACGTTCTCAAACGAAAAAGCAGTGAATTTTCCCAGTGGGACTATATAATACAATACGTATCTCTAATCGGAAGATTGTAAAAAAGGTAAATCACATGCTGAACCAGCAAATTAGCGATATCTTTGCCGAAATGGCTGACATCATGGAAATCCTCGCCGAAGACCCTTTCCGCATAAACACTTACCGTAAAGTATCCCGCATCATCAGCGACTCCAGCCAGGACATTGCCTCCCTCGCCGCCGCCGGTACCCTTGAAGAAATCCCTGGTATTGGCAAAAGCACCGCCGCCAAAATTCATGAGTTCGTTCATACTGGTAAAATCGAGGCCCATCAGGACTTACTAAAAAAAATTCCTTCCGGTCTATTGGAACTGCTCAAAATTCCCGGCATAGGACCCAAAGGTGTTGCTTCCCTTTGGAAAGGTCTTAAAGTTCAAAATATCAACGATTTGCAAAAAGCCATTGATAACCACACTCTCGAAACTCTCCCCGGCTTCGGCGAAAAAAAGGCCCAGTCTCTGGCCAAGGGAATCGCCTTCCTGCAATCGACTCGCGGTCGAATTCTTCTTTGTCACGCCGAGGCTATCGCTGAACATATTATTTCTCAACTGCTTACAGCTATACCCAAAGTTAAAATCGAAATCGCCGGATCCTTACGCCGCGGTCGGGAAACCATCGGTGATATCGACCTGCTTGCCCAGGCCCCCGACAGCGAAAAACTGATTGAAACGTTCACCCATCTATCCGGAATCCAGCAGGTTACCGCCGCCGGCGATACCAAAGCTTCCATCCTGTATTCCGATCCGGAAATCTGTTCCGATTTCGTTCAAATCGATCTTCGGGTTATTTCAAAAGAAAGCATGGGTGCTGCCTGGCAGTATTTCACCGGTTCCAAGGCTCACAATGTCCGCTTGCGGGAAATCGCGGTCAAAAAGAAACTTAAGCTTAACGAATACGGACTGTTTCAGGGTGAAAAACAAATCGCAGGAAAAGTGGAGGCCGAAGTTTATGAAAAGCTGGGACTTACGTTTGTTCCACCCACGCTGCGTGAGGACCGGGGTGAAATTGAACTGGCCCAAAATAACAACCTGCCTCCCATTCTTTCGCTCTCCGATATCCGCGGCGATTTGCATATGCACAGCCCTGAATCCGATGGCCGCGCCACCATCGAGGATCTGGCCATGGCTGCCCTCCTCCTGAATTATGAATACATTGCCATTACGGATCATTCCAAAAGTTCAGTCATCGCTAACGGTCTGGATACCAAAAGGTTACTTAAACACATTCAAAACAT
>JAKQBU010000168.1 GCA_029573975.1 Planctomycetota bacterium | reverse complement strand
GCAGGGGCGGTGGCTGATACGAAAAGGACGTTATCCAGAGGCGATTGCAGCGCTTTTGCAAGGTTCGGCCGCCGATCCGAACAATGCTGCCATTAGCCAGTTGCTGGCGGAGGCGTATTTTCAGATTGCGGATAATGCCGCGGGGGTCAAGGCCTGTCACCAGGTTCTGCGGCGCGATCCGGGCAATATGGCCGCCTTTCAGATGTTGGGCAATGCGGCGATGGCCCGGGGGGATCATGGGCAGGCGGCCTGGTTTTTTCATCAGGCGTTAGATGCTCCCGGGGCTACCGGGGATAATCCGATGACGGTAGTGGTTCATGTCAGCCTCGGCGGGGCGCTGCTGGAGATGGGATATTATTCGGCGGCGGCGGATCAATACCATCAGGTTTATAAGCTGCTTCTGGAGCAAAGCCGTTACGCCCAATCCAATCCGATTATGAAGGAATTTGTGCGGCAACTGCATCTTCCGCTGCTGACGCAGGCAAGCATTTCCGTACAGATGGGGCAACTGGATCGGGCGGCGGCGGCCCTGCAGGAAGCGCAGCAGTATCTTTCGGGAGAGGTGGATTTGATCAGTGCCTTTACGATTTCGCTGGCCAAACAGCGAAAGCCGATCCGGCAGCGCTACAGCCAGGTATCCCTGTTTTGCCGCTACTTGCTGACCATCGTGGAGGAAAAGGAAGAGGTTCTGGATCTTTTTTATGAGGCCTGCGGCGAGATGTCGAAGCAGGATGCCTATGCGGCGGAGCTGGAAGGGTGGTACCGCCCGCCGGGGCGCGGGAAGGGGCTTTTGTCGGCGCGTGAGTATGCGGCGGGTTTGATTTTGTGCGGGGAGAAACAAAAGGCCCGTGAAATTCTAACTTCGCTTTTGCCGCGAAGTGACGAGTCGGACCGGGTTTATTTCGATATGGCGCGGCTGGACGGGCAGGAACTCCGTTGGCAGGAAATGATTACCCATTACGGCCAGGCACTGGAGCTGCAACCGGCGTCTCACGCGGCTATTCTGGCGGAGATCGATACCATCCAGGCCAATATACCCGAGTTGGATGAGCAAATCAAACGCTGGGGGACAACGGTTGATTCTGCCGTTCCTTTTGGGAGCAGTTTTTTAATCGGGCATTTGCTGGAGGAGTCGGGGGAAGCCGAAGCGGCGGAGAAATATTACCGGCAGGCTATAGATCAAAAACCGGAATTTCTGGAAGGACGGATTCATCTGGTGGAGCTGCTGCTGCGCAGTAAGAAATACGACGAGATACTGCAATGGGCCGGGGAAAATGGAGTTTCGGAACCCCGGCTGATTTCACAGGTTGCCCGCGCGTATAGCGGTTTGGGGCAGTTTGTCCGGGCGGAGGAAAAGTATCGGGAGCTGATCGCCCTGCAGCCGGAGGATGTGGATGCGTATCTGGCACTGGGGGAGGTGTTATATAAACAGATGGAGCATTCGCAGGCGGAAGAGGTTCTGCTGCGGGTGCTGAACAACTGGCCGGGGCGGGAAGAGGTGTACCGGCAGTTGCTGAAATTGTATGCGGACTGGAGTGTTCAGAAGCAGATAGATCTGCAGATGCGGCTGCGGGCGGAGAAACGGACGCGGGAAATGCTGACCCGCTGGATGGAGTACAAAACCGGCGCGGACCAGCGGGGGCATCCTCTTTCGGCGCGAAAGGCAACCGGCGCCGGGCAGGAGGTACTGCGTACGCTGGAGGATTTCACCCGTGAATATCCGGAAGGGCGGATTGCCGGTATCCTGCTTAGCGGTTTGTATGCGGCGGAGCAGCAGTATGACCGGGCGGTTCTGGAAATTGAGAGAGTCCGGGTTTTTTATCCGGATGATGAAGAGGTGCTGAAGGCGGCAGCGGAACTCCAGGAAAAAGCCGGCCATCGGGAAGCGGCGGCGGAGCTTCGTTATCGAATCTGGCAGCTCCGGCCGGACCAGGTGCAATCGCTGGTTGCCGTTCTGCAATCCATGCGGCGGGCGGGGAAATATCAGCAGGCTCTGGATCTTCTGGTACAGGCGGTCCGGGAAAAACCCTGGCAGCCAAAGTCATCCGAAACGGATATCCCGTCGAATACGATTCTACCGGTTGAGACGGAACCGGCTGGCAAGGAGCCGGAGGACAGGTCACTGGCGGCCATCCGGCTGCTGCACAACGAGGCTGTGCGGTTGTTTATGATAACCCGGGACTATTCGCAGGCGGTGGAATTATTCCAGCAGTGGCAACAGGAAGCCCAGGCCGCCGGCGAGGCGGGGGAGCTTACGGCGGAACAGCGAAAGGAAGCAGATGACACCGGCCGCAAGGTTACGGAAAGCCTGCTGTGGGCGATCATCGAGACGGGTGATTTTGAACGGGCGGGGCAGGAGGTGATCCGGTATTATCGTTTGGATCCGCCGGCCGATCCCAGTGTTGCCCTGCATCTGCTCCAATCCCTGAATGTTCGTCTGCGGTATGCAGAAAGTCTGGAGATTTTGCAGGAACTGCTTACGGAAAAGCCGGACGAGATGGCGTTTCATCTTACCCGGGCGATTACCCGGATCGAAAGCGGGCGGAACGAAGAGGCGATTGAAGCCGTCCGGCAATGGGCGGCGGCCCAGCCCGAAGCGAAGGAGCGGAAACGGCTGCTGATTGTAACGCTGCGGCGCGCGGGGGAGTATGAGGCAGCGGCCGCGGAGATCGGCAAGAGCCTGGAGGCGGAACCGCAGGGAGAGTCGTATCGGCTGCAACTGGCGGATCTCTGGCTGGAAGCGGGGAATCTGGAGGAGGCGGAGAAGGTGATCCGGAAGATCCGGCAGTCGAGTTCTTCGTCCGAGGGGTGGCTCGAGGCTCAGCTCAAACTGGAGATTGCCCGCGGAAAACCCGAGGTAGCCATTTCTCTTCTTGAGGAACGGGCCAACGAGGAAAATGCGCTGGCGGTGCAGTATATGAAGGTTAAAATTTGTGCGGCCCTGGGGCAAACGGAACGGGCTATCGAGCTATTGCAGCCAATCCTGGAAAAGGATCCGCAAAATATTGAGATGCGGCTGGAATACAGTATTTATCTCCAGCGAGCAGGGCGAACGAGTGAAGCGATTGCATTGCTGGAGGAAATTCAGCGGCAAAATCCGGAGGAAGCGGATATTAAAAACAATCTGGGCTACTTGATGATTGAAGAGCATTATGATCTGGAGCGGGCGGGCCGGCTGGTGAGGGAATCGCTGGAGGCGGATCCGCTGTCGGCTCCCACGCTGGACAGTATGGGGTGGTGGTATTATAAACAGGGTCAGTTTGAAAAGGCATTGGAATTTCTGTATCAGTCTGCGGCCGGCATGGTGCGGGTGGATGCGGAAGTGCTGGACCATCTGGGAGATACCCTGTATCGGCTGAATCGCGAAAAAGAAGCGACAGTTTATTGGCAGATGGCACTGGAGGATGTGAAATCCCGGATCTTGACGGAGAGGTATTTAGAAGACAGTAAGATATTGCTGGAAAAGAAGTTACAGCAATTGCAAGAGGGGGTTCCGCCGGATATTTCGGTATTGTTTGCAAACCAGCCCCTTGGCGATTGATTTTTTCGCCGGTATAATGCCGGTTTGTGTAACTTTGGTAAGCGTAGTAATTAGTATTGGAAAACGGAGTAATCGTATGTCAGGACATTCGCATTGGTCTGGGATCAAACATAAAAAGGCCGCTATTGATGCCAAACGAGGAAAGCTCTGGAGCAAGCTGGCCCGGAATATCATTGTTGCCGCCAAAGCCGGAGGGGGCGATCCTTCCGCCAATCTATCTCTCCGCTACGCGATTGATAAAGCCAAAGAGGGCAATATGCCCAAAGACACCATCGAAAAAGCCATTAAAAAAGGAACGGGCGAACTCGAGGGTGTGAATTACGAAGAAATCGTTTATGAAGGTTATGGTATCAATGGGGTAGCGATTATGTGCCAGGTGCTGACGGATAACCGCAACCGAACGGCCTCGGAATTGCGGAAGATTTTTGACAGCCGGGGCGGAACCCTGGGCGCTTCCAACTGCGTGGCGTGGATGTTCAGCAAAAAGGGGTATTTCAGCATTAAAGA
>JAKQBU010000166.1 GCA_029573975.1 Planctomycetota bacterium | reverse complement strand
ATTCCCCCCGGTCGCCTTTAACCCGCCCGGGTACAATTATTAACGCCAGCATCAAAAGCTCTTCGATCCCTTGTTATTGGGGAGCCAGAGCTGTTTTTAAAGGAAGAAATCGACTTTTGGCGATTCCGTTAATTATTCCGTCTTTTCTACGATTTTCTCTAAATAAAATTCAATCGGCTGGGAGAGCGGATTAACAATCTCCAGATCGTTAATATATTCTTTGGGGATATCATACCGAATCGGCCGCAGCACCTTGGGTTGGTTTACATCCTCTTCCCGGATTTCCAGGATTAAATGATATTTCTTGCTTCGGAACATATTTTCTGCCGCCAGGGATCCTCGATATTGAATTGGTTCCTTCAGCACCTGTTCATTTTCGATCCTGGGAGTATATTGCCCCAGCATGGACGGCGGGATCAAATAGCGGCACTGCGGCAGAGGGATCCACTGCGAAGCACGGCTGCCGCCGGCTTTTAGCTTCAATCGCACCGGAACCTCTTTCGGCCCGCCCGGCAAAACTACCTTGCCCATCAATGATACTTCTTCCTTCACGGCCCGGGCGCGCTGTTCGTCGTTCAGGCTTACCAGGACATCCGGCGTTTTCTGGCCCGCCCGGACAAACCCGGTCACGCTGGAGGGGTCCAGAACCTCGGTTGCCAGTTCCTTGCTGCCATAGGCGTCGATCACCTTGACCAGTAAATTCTGCGGGACCAGTTTGGTTACCCGCACTCGAATGACTTCCGGCTCCGACTGGATCACCTTCAGATAAATATTTTCATGGTTCAGCTTCTGCTCCAGCAGTTTGTTCGCTACCGGAATTTCATAATCTTTGGCGGCTACCGCCGGCTCGGCAATCAGTTTGGTAATCTCCAAGGGGATATCAATCTCCTCCTGGCGGGCCTTCATGGCTTTAATACGGCCCCCCGATCCCGCGGCGGTCAACCTTACATACACAAACCCTTTTTCCAGTACTTTTGCCTCTTCGTCCAGAAAATCCACTTCCAGATCCTCCCGGCTGTTTTTCAGGGATATCTTGACCTCCAGCGTATCCTCCTGAACCACCTGGTTTTCGGCGAATACCCAGATCAACAGGCTCAATATCAGAACGACCAGCCCGGTTTTGATCTTCGTCTTCATGTTGCTTTTTTCTCCGCGGCATCCGGAACCGTCTGCACCGGGGCTTTCTCCCGGGGCGGGGCCGCCTTGTTTCGCCCTCGTTTTCCGAACCCGCCCAGCCAGCTTTCCTTTTGGCGCGTAATGGGCATCATTACATCCAGAAGCTGCTGCCGCAACTGCTCGATGGTCAGAAACCGATTCAATTTCCCTCCCATCGCGATCCCGATGTTGCCCGTCTCCTCACTGATTACCACCACGACCGCATCGGTCGCTTTGCTCAGACCGATGGCGGAGCGGTGGCGTGAACCCAATAGCCGGTCATATTCTCCGTGTTCGGCCAGCGGCAACTGCACTGCGGCCGCCGCCAGCTTGCCCCGCCGGATGACTACCGCCATATCGTGCAGCGGAGAACCGG
>JAKQBU010000159.1 GCA_029573975.1 Planctomycetota bacterium | reverse complement strand
CATATTTAATAGTATCTATATTAGGGGCAATCACCCCGACCGGATCTTTTTCCTCGATGTTGGCATGAAAGGTATCATACAGTACGCCAAAGCTGGGATGGTTCACCCGCCGGGCATACGCAGCCGCATCATTCATCGTATTCAGGAAGTAACACTCAAAGCGGTTGAGGAACTCCACCGCCAGGGTGATTCCCGCCTGGCCGGCCAGATCGCTCGCCCGGCGATGCACTTCAACGGCCCAGGCTTTTTCCTGCTCAGTGGGACTGCTGCCGCTGAAAACGCCCAGCGGCTGATGAAACGGCCCGGCCACCACTTCCGCGTTCAGGGCCTGGGCGCGATCGATGCCCCATTTAAAAAAGTCCAGCGCCCCAGCCCGGCGCGCAGGATCGGGACTGATCGGATTGTGCTCTTCATCGGGAATTACCAGCGTACAATTGCAGGCAAGGCCGTTGGACTTAAGAACTCCCGCCAGTTGGCGATAATGCGGCACATCCCCCTCGAACAAAGGAACCTCGACGCTATCGTAGCCGACGGCCTTGAGCTTTTCCAGGATGCGGTAATGCTCTTTGGTGATATGAGTGGCCCATAACAGCAGATTAAATCCGATTTTCATTGGTATCCCTTTCCTAAACGTACATTCTCAAACCAAGGGGGTAACACCGGGGATCGCCACCGGCTCCACCGGCAGGTCCGTCATTTCGTATTGGGGCGGGGTAAGGTCCAGTTGGGAAGCCTTCAGAACCCAATCCCACTTCAATTCCTTGCCGGTATAGGCACTCATCCGGCCCATAATGGCCGTCAGGGTGCTTTCGGCGATCCGCCGCCCGTGATTGAGCGGCTCACCGGCCCGGATGCTGGCAATCAGATCGGCATGTTCCTGTTCATAGGGATTCGGGGTGGGGCCGGTATATTTAAAGGGGGCCTGCCCTTCGATGGAACCGGCTGCCTCATCGGTGTTGGCGGCTCCCTGGGTGCCTACCACCCGCTCGGCGATCCGGTTGCTGCAGCCGTCGGTCTGGCGGCACATGCTGAGAATCCGGACACCGCCCGGATATTCATATTCCACCGCGAAATGATCGTAAATATTGCCATATTCCGGGCCTTTTCGCACTTCCCGGCCGCCGATCCCCAGGCATTTGACCGGATGTGCTCCCAAAGCCCAGTTCATGATATCCAGATTATGCACATGCTGCTCAACGATACAATCGCCGCACAGCCAGGTGTACCAGTACCAGCAGCGGCACTGGTATTCCATGTCGGACCAGCCGGGCTGGCGTTCCTTGAGGAAATGCCCCAGCCAGGGTTTGTCATGAATTACAAAGTAACATTGCCCGCCAACGATTTCGCCAATATCCCCGCCATGCACCCGCTTCATCACCTCGATATAATGATTCTGATGCCGCCGCTGGGTACCGGCCAGAATCGCCAGATTCTTCTGCTGGGCCAGGTCGGAGGATGCAATCACCGACCGAACGCCCACCGGGTCCACCGCTACCGGCTTTTCCATGAAAACATGCTTGCCGGCTGCCACGGCTGCCTGCAGATGGAGCGGACGAAAATGCGGCGGTGTCGTCAGAAACACGATATCCACATCGCTGTCGATTACCTTCTGATAGGCGTCCCAGCCGACAAAGCAGGTTTCGTCGGTTACCTTTACCTTGGCGCCCACCTCGGATTTCAGGTTAGTCAGGGAACCTTGCAACTGATCGGCAAACAAATCGCCCATGGCGACCAGTTCGATCCCCTCGGCGGCTCGAATGCAGTCTTTGACCGCCCCGGTGCCCCGGCCGCCGCAGCCGATCAATCCGATCCGCAGCGTATCGGAACCGGCCGCGAATAGTTTCCCGCCCTTCATACTGACCGCCGCCAGCGAAAGGGCGGCAGAAGCGGAGGTTTTCATAAAATTCCTGCGTGACAAAATGCCGCTCGAATTTTGACCTTCGTGTTTCATATCCAATGTCCTTGTTTTTACGATTCTGACTACTTCAACAGGTTTTCAAATAAAAACAAACCGCTTTTGCCCGGCGCGACAATATCGATATCCCCGTCCCCGTCGATATCCGCCACCTGGGTGTTGATGCCGAAGGCCGGCTGTTCACCGTGCGTGATAGTGAAACGGGTCCACTGCCGTTTGCCTTTATCCAGCTTGTAATAATAGATGCAGCGGGGATCGTTTCCTCCGGGATCATGGCCGTTATGGGCGTGATACCGCTTGCCGGTCAGCAGTTCCTGCTGGCCGTCGTTATCCAGGTCCGCCAGCAGCAGAAAGTGAGGTTGCGACCAGTCATGGTCGATTTCATGCCGGGTCCAGATTCGCTGCCCGATGGCGTTGCTCTCCTGCTCCAGCCAATAGACCCCGTAATTATGACTCATCCCCCAGATGATATCCCCATCCCCGTCGCCATCGACATCATGGACCAGAACGGGAATACTGGCAGCGTCCAGGTCAAATTCCCCATGCCACTGCCACTGCCCATCGGCCATTTGTTCCAGCCAGCCTTTGGAGCCGATGACATCGACACGGCCATCCCCATTGAGATCGCCCGCCCCGATCCCGTGCCCGGCCGCTTCGCCGGGCAGATCGTGTTTGGTCCATTTCACCCCGTGCTCCGCCGCGGCGTCCGGCTTGAACTCATACCAGGCTGCCGCCGTCATAATATTCGGCAGGATGTCATCCTGGCCGTCTCCGTTGATGTCCACGGCGATGGCCGTTTCCATATTGCC
>JAKQBU010000153.1 GCA_029573975.1 Planctomycetota bacterium | reverse complement strand
CCTCGTAAGGGAGAAATTTTATCCAGCGACGGTGTAATAGGCGTACCGGAGAAAACAAAGCCGACCTGGACCAGATTGACAACGATGGCAACAATCATGAGTATCAGCAGAAACGGAACGATCATCCCCAGTGAATGGCGTACTAAAACCTTCCAGCCCTCGTCCACGATACCCTGGCCGGAGAGAGACACATTCTCCAGCCATAAGGATTTACGGAGAATCTCCATAAAGCCTTCCAGAATGGCCGGCCCGTAGATGTTCAGGAGAATCAGAGCCGCCAGCAGGCCGACGGCGGCCGAAAGGTCGGTACTTTTGGCGACCTGTCCTTTCTCCTTGGCCTCTTGCAGCCGACGCGGGGTCGGGGCTTCTGTTTTTTCTCCAATATCCGGAGGCATAGTTCCTTCCTAACTAAAGATAGAACCAACTTTTTGCAGCACGACGATCAGATCGTCCTCGAAAACCAGAAACACTGCCGCCAGCGAAGCGATCATCATGATGAACGCCAGGAAAATACGGATGGAAAATCCGGCGGCGAGAATATTCAACTGGGGCATGGTCCGGGAGATAAAACCCAGAGCGATGGTAGCCAGAAAAATGGCAACCAGCGCAGGTCCGGCCACGCGAATGGCCAGCATATACGAACCGGTCAGGACCGACACCAGCATAGCGACAACATTGTCTCCAACCCGCGCCCCCATCAGCGGCACGGTCTGGAACGTCTGGACCAGCGACTGGATGAGGACCAGATGCCCGTTGATCAGAACATAAATCACGGTCGCCAGCAGGGTGTAAAACTGGGAAAGAACGTTCGTGGTAATATCGCTGAGGGGATCAATGAGCTGGGCCATGCTGAGGCCCATCTGATGGCTGACCATTTCGATCCCGACTTCCAAACCGGTAAATAATAAGGACAAAGCAAATCCCATCGTGATGCCGATCAGCATTTCCGTCCCGACCGCCCAGGCCAGATCGGCCCATTGGGCAGGAACCCAGACCGTACGGGGAACCAGAGGAAAAACCGCCATACTCAAAACCAGGACCAGAAAAAATTTGATACGCACCGGTATGAACGAGGCGCTCAACAAAGGCGCAACCGCCATGATTCCGGCGATGCGGAAGAGCACCAGCATAAAAAGCGGAGCCTGGTCAAATATCAATTGCAAGGGAGCCAGGGGCACGTTTTTCCTTTTCCTTTCCGGTTCTACGGCACCAGCATGGGGCCAAACATTTCCGCGGCGTAGGGCAGCATGATTTTCATCATCCAGGGAAGCAGGGCCGCCGCCGCCAGGGCCATAATGACAATTTTGGGCACGAAGGTCAGAGTCATTTCCTGAATCTGGGTGACGGCCTGAAAAATGGAGATCAGAACCCCGACCACCAGGCCGATTAACAGCAGGGGCGCGGAGATCAGCAGCGTTATCATCAACGCTCTGCGAGCCAAATCCATCGCTACATCCGGTTCCATTCTTTTTTTCCTTTTTCCATCAGCCGCACTAGCTACATCACCGGGTTATTGGTAAAACTGGCCATCAGGGACCCGATCACCAGGTGCCAGCCGTCCACTAAAACAAACAGCAACAGCTTAAAAGGCAGAGAAATCAGGATCGGGGGCAGCATCATCATGCCCATCGACATCAAAATCGAAGCAATCACCATATCGATCACCAGAAAAGGCAGATAAATATAGAAACCCATAATGAAAGCCTGTTTCAGTTCGCTGGTGATGAAGGCGGGAATCAGCGAGGTCAGGGGCACATCCTGCCATTGCAGCGTTTCCTCCTGAATTTTCTGCCGGAGCGGATCATCCGGACCGGCAAACTCGACAAACATATAAACATCTTCGGTATTGCCGCAGCTTTCAATCTGGTTAATCATGAACCTGCGCAAATGGACTTTCGTTCGCTGCCAGAATTCCCCCCGGTCAATCCGTTCTTCTTCGGTGGCAGGATTGATATACGGGCTGATCGCATCGGCATGAATCTGTTTCCAGGTGGGCGCCATCACGCAAAACGTCATAAATAGCGACAAACCGGTAATCACCTGGGCCGGCGGAAGCTGCTGGGTGGCCATGGCCTGCCGCAGCAGCGCCAGAACCACGATGATTCGGGTAAAACAGGTGGTCATGACCAGAATCGCCGGCGCCAGCGAAAGAACCGTCATCAGGATAAGAATCTCCAGCGAGGCCGAGAGCCGGTCGGGTTTGGTGGCATTGTCCACAATCTCGGCTGGATTCAGGCCGGCAGGCCAGGCAGGGGCTGCACCGGGAGTGCCCGCGGCCGGCGCCGCATCCGCCGTCTGGGCCGATGCCGCGCTCGCACAGGCGAGAATCGCCATGCAGAAAAGCATCCCTGTTTTGATTTTTGTCATCCGTGACATTCTCAATCCATTGGTTAGAACCGCTATCCTTTGCGATGCAGGTGTATTCTAGTCAATCCTTTTACCTTGTCCAGCAAATTTGTCAATTCTCCCCGGGTCTGGTACCACTGCTGATTCGGGTCCTCCACATAGTCCCTCTCCGCCGCCGCTCCGACGCCGGGCATCCCGTCCGAATATTCCCGGGTTTCACGCCGCAGCAGGCTCCCAAAGGTATTCGTAATCGAATGGGGCCCTTCTTTTTCCAGTCCCGCCAGAATACCGGCAATCTCCTCGGGATTTTCCACAGTATCCAGGGCGGCCATATGATTGGGGCTTACCCCCACCAGCACCAGCCGCTGCCCGAATTTGATCAAGCAAAGGGTCTGCCGGGGATTGATGACGCTGCGGGCCAGAACCTCGATGCCCCGACTGCCGCGATACTTGCCGCCAGACCAGGCAAAACGCCGAAATAGATAGGCCCCGCCCCCGATCACTGCCAGCACCGCCAGCAAAGAAAGAGTCGTCCGCCAGAGGGAAGGAGTCTGCATCCGCCCGGGATCCGGTTGGGTATCCGGCGAAGGTAAAGTCCGGCGATTGGGTTGCCCCAGGGTTTGTTTCTCCCAATCGAACGTGCCGGGCTGGGAACTCTTGGCGGAGCCGGGGCCGGCGGCAGAGGAATCTCCAATTTCGGGCGAAGCAGCCGGAGCCGTCCCAACCGGTACAGCCGCTGGCTTTTCGGTTCGCTCCCCGGAGAGAGGTATTGGGACCGCGGGGGACTCGGCGGCGGCCGGTTCATTGGCCTGAAATGTACCCTGGCCCCAGCCGACGGCGTCAAACAGACCTAAAATCCCCCCACTCATCAGGATGAATCTGAATGCAGATGTATAAAGGACCATGGGTACCTCTTGCCTGGCTTCGTAACGGGTCATTTTTGGTCAGGGAACCATAAGAAACTTGGCGCCGGCTTCTACGGCGAATAGAAAAACCGGCTTCCTTAGGCCCTGGCTACACGTTCGGTTACTCCTGGAATAATCTCATTGATTCGAACACAAAAATTATCATTTAAAACAAGGACTTCGCCCCGCGCTATCAATTGTTCATTGGCCAGCACATCGACCGGGTCGCCGGCCAGCTTATCCAGCTCCACCACCGAGCCGCTGGTCAGGGTCAGAATATCATTGACCGCCATTTCGCAGCGCCCCAATTCGATCTTGACCGTCAATTCCACATCCTTGAGCAGTTCGATACTGCCGGCCGCCGCCTGTTCCAGCATGCCGGTAAAATCCGGCAGAGCCGGAATATCGCCGGATCCGTTCGAGCCGCCCGCTTCTCCGGGGATTTCCTTCTCCTTGCCTTCTGCTGCCAGGACCGGTTCATCTCCCGGCACGGCCGCTTCGGGCGACTGTTGCTGTGCTGTTTTCAATTCGGGCTGATTTTCTTTTCCGGTTTTTTCTTCCGACACAAATTAACATCCTTGTAAAGAACTATAATCCATTTCGCTGCTGTTCCAAAGAAAGATTTTCTATAAATTTACTTTTCTTTTAAACTTTTTTCAATACCTTTTTTTCCGTGGCCGTCCCTTCAGACCTTTAATCCTGGGGATAGGTTTGCCAGGACGGTACCAGGATCTCCACAATCAAACCTTCATTCACAATCTTATCCATGCTGGCTTTGATCTCCCGCTTGATTACCTGCAAACTGGGATCCCGCAGATGTTCGGGGTCGGAAGAAGAAACCAGAGCCCGGATTTTGTCTTTAATTTCCGTTTTATGTTCCAGAACCTGAGCCGACAGAAGTTCCTGTTTTTCTTTTTCCACTTTAGCCGTCACTTCCAGGTTCACCATGATCCGCGCCCGCCCCTGGAGATAGTTGTCAATATTGAAATTCTCCGCCAAAACCACTTCGCCCATAACCTTGTCCTTGGATTCCTGGGTCTCTTCTATGACATTCGTAGCCTCCGCCGGTGAAGGACCGCCCCGAATGGCCATCACAATCGTGATGGTCCCGCCTTCCAGCAGCAAAACCCCCAGGATCACCAGCAGGGTCTTGATGGGCAGCTTCTTTTTCGGCTTCTGCTCCTCAGGGGGGGCGGCAGAAGGTTCCGGTTTTGCCTTTTTGTCAGCCATCGATTATATCTCCTTTATTCTCAGCAGGTTGTCCTTGGTATTCTTCAACCAGATTCTCCATTACTATAATAGAAACTCGTCTATTAATAGCTCGGCTATCCTCGTCATAAGCTTGAGCACGAATGGGTTCATTGGCCCCGCAGGCCTCGATGGTAATCCGCTCCTGGCGAATGCCTTTTCCCACCATATAATCTTTAACCGCCTTGGCACGGGCATAGGATAAGTCATCCAAGCTCTGGAAAGGCCGATATACCTCCTCGGGCACCTGGGCGGCATGGCCCCGAATGCAAATTTTATGATTCAAACCCTCTAAGCCGGGGAGAAAAAGATCAATTTGTCTTTTCGCCTGGTCCAATAATTCTGCCTTGCCCGACTCAAAACCAACCTGTCCGCCAATGGTAAAAGCCAGCCCTTCCCGGATATTGGTCACGCTGGGATATTGGCCTTCGATTCCTTCTTCCGTACTCTTGCCGATTTCCGCATTCACTTTTTTCTTAATCTCTTCCTGCCAGCTTTTCCTTTTGAGATACTGGACCAGTTGAAAGTCCCGCGGATTCGTGGAATTGATATTCACCGGATTGTGAAAGGCACTCCGGACGGCGATGGCCCAATCCATCTCATAATCGCTGGTCCCTTTGCCTTCGGCGCCCGAACCTCCCCCTTTCGGTGCCATATTCAAGGCCAGCAGTATGACAAAAAATCCCATGATCAGCGCCGTGTTATCAGCAAAGGATATCAGCCATTCCGGTGCCCCTTCATGGCCTTCCTCGTGCCCGCCGCCTCCCGGACCGTGTGACTTTTTTTTATGACCTTCTGACATAAAAGCCAAATACCTCTTTCAGAAATCGAATTTACGCCGGTTGTTTAATGGCGGTTCGGGCGGAGAACGGGACAAAGGCCGCCATCTTGTCCATGGTAATTCGCGGGTTATCTCCCGCCTGGATGGAGAGAATGCCGTTCAGCACCATTTCCCGCCCCAGAATCTCTTCGCTGGACCGCATCGCCAGCTTATCGCCGATCGGGCCGGCAATGGCATTGGCCACAATACAACCATACATCGTGGCACAAACCGCTACCGCCAGCATTTTACCCAACTGGCCTACATCCGCCCCGCTGAGGTTGCCAAACATACCGATCTGGCCCACCAGGGTACCGACCAGCGCCCAGCCGGGACTGTACAGCTTCAACAAATCGAAAAACTTTTTCCCCGACTTATGCCGTTCCTGCATCGCTAGAATTTCCAGCCGCAAGGAAACCTCGATCGATTCCGGATCCCGGCCGTCGATGGCCATCCGCAGACCGGTCGCCAGAAATGGATCATTTTTTTCCACATTCGGCATGTTGTGTTCCAGCGCCAGAATTCCATCCCGGCGGGCGATATCCGCCAAATCCGTCATCAGGGCCACCACATCCGCCAGATCGCGGCCCTTGTGAAACAAAAAACGGCGCAGATATCCGCC
>JAKQBU010000151.1 GCA_029573975.1 Planctomycetota bacterium | reverse complement strand
ACAAGGGGCGGTTCTGGCGGCCTCGGAGGTGCGCGGCGGGGATGCGGAGAACTATGGCCCCCAGAAACTGCTGGACGGCGATCCGTGGAGTGCCTGGATTACGAACGACCACTGGACGAGCCACGCGGCCTCGGTGGAAATTACGCTGGCGGGCGAGAAGGCGTTCAATCTAATCCGCCTGCGGGAGGATGTTCGGCTGGGGCAGCGTGTTGAGCAGGCAGCCGTGGATGCCTGGGACACCCAGGCCAAAGGCGGAGAGGGGGACTGGAAGGAACTGGCCCGGGCGGAATCCATAGGTGCTTGTCGCCTGTGGCGGGTACCGGAGACCACCGCGTCCCGGCTTCGTCTGCGGGTTGTCAAGAGTCCGGTCGCGCCGGCTTTGTCGGATTTCGGCCTGTATCGGGAACCGGCATTTGCCCCATAACAGGTTTCCATATTGATATAAATTCATAAGAAATAATTGCTTATGAGGATTTATCGTTCGATTCGGGGAAAAAGGGGAAGTGTTTTTGGCTATGTGTATTCTTTCTGATTTTTTGGGGTATTATCAGAAATTTTTGCTAAAATGCCGGGATTGAATGATATGAGGAGTTGCAAAGGCTGGTGAAGGACCGGCAGGAGATTTTACGTTGATACAGGAAATAGCGAGTAAGGCCCGGCAGGCGTCGATTCGAACGGCGGCGTTATCGGCGAAGGAGAAGAACCACGCGCTGGCGGCGATTGCCGGTACCCTGCGGCAGCAGGAAAAGCGGATTGTCGCGGCCAACCAGCAGGATCTGGCCCAGGCCCAGAAGGACCATCTGAATCCGGCCTTGCTCAAGCGGCTGAAATTCGACGGAGCCAAACTGAAAGGGGTCATCGAAGGTATCGAAAGCCTTATCACCCTGGCCGATCCGGTGGGCCGGACGCTCTCCGCCCGCCAACTCGATAACGGCCTGGAGCTGTATCAGGTCAGCGCCCCGATCGGGGTGCTGGGGATCATCTTTGAATCCCGGCCTGACGCCCTGGTGCAGATTTCCACGCTGGCCCTCAAGAGCGGCAACGCGGTCCTGCTCAAGGGCGGCTCGGAAGCGATCCAGACCAACCGAGCCCTGGCGGAGGTGATCGGGGAGGCCTCTGAGCGGGCTGGACTGCCGGAGGGCTGGATGGCTCTGCTGGAGACGCGGGCCGATGTCCATGCCATGCTGGCACTGGAGGGCTATATTGACCTGATCATTCCGCGCGGCTCCAACGCCTTCGTCAAATATATCATGGACCATACCCGAATCCCGGTGCTGGGCCATGCCGACGGGATCTGTCATGTGTTCATTGACCGGGCGGCTGATCTGGAGAAGGCCGTCCGCATCGCCTATGATTCCAAGTGCCAGTATCCGGCCGTCTGCAACGCGATGGAGACGCTGCTGGTCGATCAGGCGATCGCGGGGGAATTTCTGCCGCGGATCAAGGCGGAGTATGAAAAGGCCGGGGTTGAGCTGCGCGGCGACAGCCGGACGCAAAATATTATCGAAGTGAAAGCTGCCGATGAACAGGACTGGAAAACGGAATACAACGATCTGATCCTTTCGATCCGGGTGGTGGATGGCCTGGAGGCGGCCATCGATCATATCAACACCTACAGCTCCCATCATACCGACGCCATCGTCACGGAAGATAGCCAGGCTGCCCGGCAGTTCCTGAACCGGGTGGACTCGGCCGATGTCTTCTGGAACTGCTCGACCCGGTTTGCCGACGGTTTCCGTTACGGGCTGGGGGCGGAGGTGGGCATCAGCACGAACAAGATACACGCCCGCGGCCCGGTGGGGCTGGAAGGGCTGGTGATTTACAAGTGGAAGCTGCTGGGCCGGGGGCAGATTGTCGCGGATTATTCCGGTCCCCAGGCCAAACCTTTTACTCATAAAGAAATGAACAAGCCATGTCCTCTCTAAGAGATTTTTCCCAGGCCAAACGGATTGTCATCAAGGTCGGCACCAATGTGCTCAGCAAGAACAGCGGCATCGATATCGACTTTCTACGCATCATCGCCGAGCAGATCGCCGGGCTGGTCCGCCAGAAGCGGCAGGTCATCCTGGTCACCTCCGGGGCCATCGGGATGGGGGCCAACTGCCTGGGATTCACCCGCAAGATTACCGAGGTCAAGCTGCGGCAGGCGTGCGCGGCGGTTGGGCAGGGGATTCTGATGCACCAGTATCAGGAGGCGTTCGGCCAGTACGGCCAGAAGGTGGCCCAGGTGCTGCTGACCAACCGGATTATGAGCCACCGCAAATCGTACGTGAACCTCAAGAACGCCATGGAGACGCTGCTGAGCATGGGGATCGTGCCGATTGTCAATGAGAACGACTGCGTGTCGGTGGAGGAGATCGGGCTGGCGTTTGGGGACAACGACAAGCTCTCGGCGCTGGTCGCCTCCAAGATCGACGCGGAGCTGCTGGTGATTTTGACGGATGTGGCGGGGCTGTATGACAAGAATCCCCAGCAGCATACCGATGCCAGACTCATTACGGTGGTGTATGAAATCACCGACGAGATCGCCGGGATGGCCGGTCAGGCCGGCTCGAAATTCGCCACCGGGGGCATGGCCAGCAAGATCGCGGCCATCCGCATCGCGGCCAAGGGCGGCTGCAAGGTGATCCTGGCCCACGGGCGGGAAAAAGAGGTGATTTCCCGGTTGCTGGCGGGGGACGAAGTGGGGACGCTGTTCCTGCCCAAACGGAAGATCAGCAACCGCAAACGCTGGATTCTCAATTCTTTCACCGACGCCCGTATCGACATCGATCCCGGCGCTGTGACCGCCCTCCTCAACCACAAGAGCCTGCTGCTGGTAGGCATTACCGAAGTAACCGGCACCTTCCGGGCTGGCGATGTGGTTCATATCGGAACCATCGCCAAGGGGGTGTGCAACGTCTCTTCCGGCCAGCTTCGTGCCATGCTGGAGGAAAAAACCAAAAACCACGCCGCGGCCCATAAGCAAAAGGCCGTGGTGCACGTGAATGATATCGTCCTGTTGGAACCTTGATATTCCCCAATTGAAAGGAAACCGGCTATGAAAACCGGCCTTGCCCCTTTGCTGGCCCTGCTGTTTTTTTATTTCCCCGCCGCCGCACAGCCGGCCAATCTGATTGCCAACGGCTCATTTGAAGAGGGAACGGATTTTCCCAGCGGCTGGAGCCTTAGCGGAACGGGGGAATGGAGTGCCGAGGCCCAAGCCGGCAGCCGTTCTCTTTGTATCACCGGCGATGGAACCGGGGATTCCTATTGGAAGTATGACTCGCTGCCCGTGCAGGCCGGGGTGGTATATCGGCTGAGTTTTTACGCCAAAGGAACCGGCAGCGGCGGGTGCGGTATTTCCGGCCTGAATGTGGCCAACTTTGACTTCCAGCCGTCGGAGCAATGGGCTTTCCATTCCTTTATTTTTGCCGCTCCCCGGCATTTGAACGAGGTATTTTTACGGCTGGGACAATGGACTCGTCAGGGGACCATCTGGTTTGATGAAGTTACCCTGACCGAAGTTCATCCGCTGCCTCAAGCGCAAGGTCAGATTTCGCTGGGTGACGGCGAATCCCTGCGCGGCAATCAATACCGTTTTGCAGCGCCGCTGGCCGCCAAGGGAACCAATTATTCCCGTCCCCTGCTGGAGGCCACCGCCCGCTTCAATTCCGACCGCTGGTCCTTCGACCCGGGAACATATGTCATCTATAAACATCAGATCGGCCCGGCCCGGATCGAGGAGGCCCGGATCAGCATTCAAATCAATCATTATCTTTCCGGCGTCTGCCGGGTGGAGGTGAGTACGGACGGCCGGCAATGGCAGAACCTGGGCCAACTGGAAGGGAAAGAAGACCGGACCTTCCCCCTGCCGGCGGAACTGCTGCCGGCCCCGGTGGTCTATGTCCGATTGTCCTCCACCGGCTCGCTGCAAATCGACCGGTATGGTTTTGAGGCTCGCTTGAATCAAACCCTGCCGGATATGCAGGGCAGCACCTTCTTCCTGCAAAGCAATATAGAATCGAACCAGTTGGGAGTAGCCATTCTTTCCCTGGATGATTTGCTGCCGGGCGATCAGAAAAAGCTGCGCTGCACTGTGCAAAATAAAACGGACAAAGCATTAGCTATAGTTGCGGAGCTGGCTGCCCGTACCGCCAGCGGGACCTCCCAGCCGCTGGCCGCTCCCTTTCCTTTTCCGCTATCCCCCGGGCAGAGCCAGGAAATCTCTCTGCCCTATACCCTCCGCAGCGCCGGGGAGTTCACCCTGGATCTTGCCCTCCGCCGCGGGCCGGAGGTTTTGTATCAGGCCTCCGTGCCGTTCCGGGTTCCTTCCTTATACGACGGTTCCTATGGGTATTTTCTGCAGGAAAATGCAGCGCTGCAGCTCTGGTGGTGTGAATCCACCTATAAAGTCAGCCGCCAGCGGCCGGCCCCCGCGCCGGAATACCGTAAACCGGTTCAGATCGCGGCGGCCCGCGGGGAATACGAGCCGGTCCAGATTGTGCTGCGTCCGAAAGAAAATCTGGAAGGGGTGCAACTGGCGGTGGTATCGGAAGACCCGCTTTGGCAGGATGCCTTCCAGCTCAGCCAGGTGTATTACCATTATGTCCATCATGCCACCGACGCCCTCGGCTGCGTGGGCTGGTGGCCGGACGCCCTGCCGGCCTGGAACAAACCCCTGAACCTGAGCGGCGGGGAGAATCAGCCCGGCTGGCTGCTGGTGAAAGTGCCGCGCGACTGCCCGGCGGGGAACCACCAGGTGCAATTGAAAATCCAGGCCCGGGGTATGGAGCCGGTTACGCTGCCGGTTCAGATTCATGTGTATGATTTCGAAATGCCAGCCAGCCCCCATATCGTTTCCGCCTTCGGCCTCGATGCCGGGCCGATTAACCAGTATCATAATCTGCAAACCGCGGAAGAACAAAGGCAGGTCTGGGATTTGTATCTGCAATCGTTCCGCGAGCATCGCCTCACCCCTTACAACTTTGCTCCCTATGACCCGATTGGGGTAAAGTTTGACTGTACCATCTGGGAAGGCGGCCAGATCGTTTCGGATGATCCCGCCGCCGGCGGCCAGTCCTGTCTGAAACTGATCGACGAGGATCCCAGCCGGAATGTGGACTGTTCCACATCTTATCTGATTCCGGTGGAGAAGGACGCGGAGTACCGGCTGGCCTGGAAAGCCAGAACTGAAAAAGCGGGGCAGGAATATCTGGTTACACTGAGCACCTGCGATGCGGAAGGACGCTGGATTTCCGGCCATAATCTCGATCTGGCCTATGCCGGCAACGGACAATGGCAGCTGGAAGAAACTGTAGTGAATCCCACGCAGCAATCTCCCCAGGCAGCGTTTGTGAAGCTGGCCCTGCGGCCGGCCCTCTGGAGGGAGGATGGCAGTACGGTCGGCACCGCCTGGTTTGACGATGTCAGCCTGACCCAGGCCGGTGACAATACCAATCTGATTCGCAATGCGGGCTTTGAATCCGAAAATTTCCAGCCGGATGTGACTGTGGATTTCACCCGCTGGGATGAGCAGGCCCGTACATATCTCGATGAATACGGCTTTACCTCCTTCCGGCTGGACTTGCAGGGGATGGGGTCCGGCTGTCAGTTCGGCACCAACCTGGGGCAGATCGGGATGTTTCAACAGGGGACGCCGGAATACCGGCAGATCTTCCAAAAGTACTGCCTGCAACTGCAAGATCATCTGGAGCAGCAGGGCTGGCTGGACAAGGCCTATATCTACTGGTTCGATGAGCCGGAAGAAAAAGACTACGAATTCGTCAAAAACGGCATGGAAGAAATCAGGCTAGTCGGACCGAAACTGCCGCGGATGCTGACGGAGGAACCGGGCGAACATCTGGCCGGCAGCGTCGATATCTGGTGCCCGATCCTGCATATGTTCGATCCGGTCGCCGCCGCCCGGCGCCAGCAGCTCGGCGAGAAAATCTGGTGGTATGTCTGCACCGGCCCGCGGCAGCCGTATCCGGGGCTGTTCATCGATCACGACGCCGTGGAGCTGCGAATCTGGCTCTGGATGAGCTGGAAATGGAACGTGCAGGGGATCCTGGTCTGGGCCAGCAACTACTGGAGCAGCCCCTGTGCTTTTCCGCCCCCGAAAAATCAGAATCCCTGGCAGGATCCCATGAGTTATGTCTCCGGCTACGCGGGCGAACCGACCGGGACGATCGGCTACTGGGGCAACGGCGACGGGCGGTTCCTCTACCCTGCCAACCGGGATGTCGAAAATGACAAACGAAAATTTCTGGCTGGTCCCGTCAGTTCCTTCCGCTGGGAGATGCTGCGGGAAGGACTGGAAGATTACGAATATTTCTGGCTCCTGCAAGAGCGGCTGCAAAAGGCCCGGACGCAGGGAAGCAGCGCCGCTGATTTTGAGGAATACCAGCAGCTTTTGGCGATCCCTGAACCCATCGTCACGAACCGGACCCACTTTAGCCGCGATCCCCAGCCGCTCTATCAGTACCGGGCGAAGCTGGCCGAGGCAATCGAAAGGCTCTCGCGATAAATCCCAACCAGCCCCAGGCTGGCTGCGCGTAACCTGAAGCGTTACGCTTCAGATTAAAATGCGCCTTATGATATTATCCTTTCATTTGTCCAGGGAGGTATTGTTGGCCAGTTCCTGGATGAAGGGCATATTGAAGAGGCGGCGGAGGCGGCGTTCGCCTTTCTTTTGGGTGCGCCAGTGATGGAGGCGGCGGTCCTGGGGGCGGAGGGCGGCGGTGCCGTGGGCCAGGTGTTCCATATACTGCATCATTTCCAGGGTGTCGATGACCTGGGCGTGGTAGCCGTGGGTTTTGAGCTGGTAGTACATGCGTTCGGCGGTGGTATAGCGGCGGTACTTTTCTTCCTCGTTGAAGAGGAGGCCGTGTTTGCGGATCGGCTCAGCGCGATAGAGGGCGCAGTAGTCGCGGGGGCAAAGCTCGCGGGCAAGCTGGCGGGCCTGTTCCTGGCCCAGCAGATTGCGGCGGAACCAGAGATTGGCTTTTTTGGTATCGGTTATGCTTTTGATAAGCTCATAAACCGGCCGGGGCGGTTCCAGCTTCCAGGCGCCGGAGGCGGCGCAGAGGGGATCATTTTGGAAAGGGGCCAACATGCGTTCCAGCCAGCCGTCATGCTTGACGATGGTGTCGGAATGCATAATCATAAAATATTCGCTGCGGCATTGCTGGAAGCCCAGGTCCAGGGCGGTGATGAAGGCCTTGACCCAGAAGTCGGGGGTGGAAGCGCCGCGTTCGATGAGGCGAATCCATTTGAGGCTGCGCAGATAGTCCAGGGAATCATCCTGGGAGCCGTTATCAACCACAATCACTTCAATGGGGATTTTGGGGGTATGCTTGCGAATGGCCCGCAGGCACAGGGTAATCATTTCCCGGACCTGCCATTGGGGGATACAAATGGTTACGAGCGGGTTAGCGGCTGTCATTTTGAATGCCCTTTCAAATCTATAGCGATAACCTCTGTACTATTTGATAGTTAAGATTTTAGCCGGCAGAAGTGAAATGGCAAGCACTATTTTCCTAACCATATTTTTCTGGTTTGGGTCTTATGGATGAGGTAGAATTTGGTTATGGCAGAATCTGTAGGTTTATGGCAAATCGGAGGTAATGGTATGAGGCGCACAATCGGTTTTGGCATTCTGGTTCTGGCGGTTGGGGTATCGAGTCTGTGGGGGCAGGCGGGGGAATCCGAACAAACGAGTATAAAAAAGCAGGAGCGGCTGGCGTTTTCGTTTCAGTATGGGGGGAAGGCGTTTGAGGAGTTCCGGGCGGGGTGGGCGGTGACGGCGGAGCAGAGGCCGCTGGATGAGAAGCGGCTGGAGCGGGTGTGGACGTGGACGGAGCCGGCGGGCGGGCTGGCGGTGCGGTATGAGGTGATTGAGTATCCGTATCTGGCGGCGCGGGAGTGGGTAGTGCGGCTGGAGAACCGGGGGGAGAGGGATACGGAGATTATTGAGGGGGTATGGAGCCTGGACGGGCGGCTGGCGGGGGATGCGGTGGTGCTGCATTATGCGCTGGGGGATCATAACAGTGCGGACAGTTTCGCGCCGCAGCGGAAAGAGCTGCCGGCGGGTGAGAAGGCGGTGTTTAGTCCGCGGGCGGGCCGGTCGTCGGATCCGTATATGCCGTTTTTCAATGTGCAGGGCCAGGGCGGCGGGCG
>JAKQBU010000244.1 GCA_029573975.1 Planctomycetota bacterium | reverse complement strand
GCCGGACTGGATTATTGTACCGGGCGGGAATCTGGGCAACAGCAGTTCCTTCGGCAAAGCCTTTGCGGAGTTGAAGCAACTGGGATTGATCGATCGGATTCCACGACTGGCGGTGATCAACGCTACCGGCGCCAATACCCTGTATGATTTGTACGAGAAGCAGGGGGTACGTTGGCAGGGCGGGCAATTGAATATGAAAGTGATCGACGACTATTACGCCCAACTGAACGCCACCGGCTACCGGCCCCATACGCTGGCGACGGCGATTGAGATTTCGCGGCCGGTAAATTTGAAGAAATGCCTGCGGGCTTTGGAGATTTGTAAGGGGATTGTGCGGGAAGTTTCGGACGAGGAGATCCTGGACGCCAAGGCAGTGGTGGGCCGGTACGGGCTGGGCTGCGAGCCAGCCTCGGCGGCTTCGCTGGCGGGACTGAAAAAACTGCGGGCCGAACAGGTGATCGGAGCGGATGAAAAGGTTGTCTGTATCCTGACTGGCCACCAATTGAAAGATCCGAACATTACCGTTACCTACCATATCGAAAATAAAGGGCAGTATTCAAACCAGCCCTTTGAGGTCGAAAACGACATTAGCAAGGTGATCGAGGTTTTGCAAACGGCTTCGGGATCCTGCTGTTCTGGGAGATAAAATGCAGGGAGTACGATTATGTTAACACTGGCAATTACCGGCGCGGCCGGGCGAATGGGGCAGCGGTTGATCGCATTGGCGGGCGAGTGCGGGGTTTTTCAAGTGACGGCCGCCCTGGAATACGCCCAACATCCCAAAATAGGACAGGATGCCGGGCTGGTAGCCGGTGTGGGAGAACTGGGTGTTCCCATCACCGCTCAGCCTCAGGAAAAATCGGAGGTTATGATCGATTTTACCACACCTGCTTCCACGATGAAGTGGGCGGATTATTGTCGGGAGAATCAGGTGCCGCTGGTGGTCGGAACCACGGGACTGACGGACACGGAAAAAGCGAAACTGCAAGCGGCGGCGGAAAAAACGGCGGTCCTGATCGGGGCCAATATGAGCCTGGGTGTTAATTTGCTTTTCAACCTGGCGGCGCAGGTAGCCAAAGCCCTGGACGATTCCTATGATATCGAGATTGTGGAATCGCATCACCGGTTTAAGAAGGATGCCCCCAGCGGCACGGCCCTGGAACTGGCCCGCCGGATTGTTGCGGCGAAAAACTGGCCCTGGCCTGAAGCCTTAACGCATGGCCGTGAAGGCCGTGAGGCCCTGCGCCAGCCGAAAACGGTCGGAATACACGCCGTCCGGGCCGGCGATATCGTGGGAATTCACCACGTGATTTTCTCCACGCTGGGAGAGACTATCGAACTGCATCATACAGCCCATAATCGGGATACGTTTGTACGGGGCGCTCTTTGTGCTGCCCAATGGCTGGCGGGGCAAAAGCCGGGATTCTATGGTATGGCAGATGTACTGGGTCTTTAAGCCGCACACAGCGATTTCATACTAAACAGGATAATATTGTAAGCGGCGTGGGTGCCGGCGGCGATGCCATAGCCCCGGTAGCGGAAGATAATGGCAAAGTAGATTCCCGCCAGGGTACGGAAGATGAAACTGCCCAGAGTGAACGGTTCGGCAGCCAGGCGGCAGATGCGGCCATGTTCAATTCCGACATAATGATGAGCTGCGAACAGAGCCGCGGAGAGGAGGACCGCTACAATGGTTGCGGTGGGGTCCTTGATATTGAGGAGGTCTTCCATGATTACAATAATTAGCCCGATTAAAATCAGGCGGAATACCAGTTCTTCGTAAATCCCCGCGCCGATACTGGTTACGATATTGGCCAGATAGTTTGATGAACCATTGGAGCTAAGAGCCGGCAGCCAGGACAAATCCGAGGTTACGGCCTGGACGTAGGTTCGGTTTAAAACCGCTCCAAAGGCAAATAACGGCAGGGATAAAGCAATACTTTCCACATGCATCCAGAGCAGCCATGCGATCCGTACTCGCCAGGAATGCCGGCTGGAGAGATGCCAGCACAGCAGGATAATCATTACCACAAAGCCTGGAAAGGCCCAGGCTAAGCTGCGGTGCATCCCGATCCATTCGGCCAGGCCCATCAGCCAGGTAAAGGCCGCTACCCGGGACTGGGTGTGAAAAATGTAATCCGTATTGACCAGAATGGTACCCAGTTCATATACCACCACCAGCGGCAGGAGAAAAAAGAGGGCATAAAGCGGCCGACCGGTCGATTCCAGATAAGATCCCGACCCAAAATTCAACAGCGCTTTCGACGCATTGGTCTTACCATTTGCTGCCAAGTTGTTTCCCTTTGTCGAAGACAACATCCATATAACAATCGCTTTACAAACTTCTTGCTACCAGGCGGCATCTAAGCTACCATGAAAAAAACGATTTGGCAAGACCCTGAATTACGACGAGGTGTTTCTACGGATGGCAGGTTCAAATTCGATTCTGATGGATTTCTATCATACGATGCTCAAACAATACGGCCCGCAGCACTGGTGGCCGGGCGAATCCCCCCTGGAAGTGATGATTGGCGCCGTGCTGACCCAGAATACCAACTGGACCAATGTGGAGAAAGCCATTCGGAATCTCAAAGCGGCGAATGTTCTGGATCCGTGGAAAATACAGCGGCTGGACCCGGCCCGGCTGGCGGAATTGATACGGCCAGCCGGTTATTTTAATATCAAGGCCAAACGCTTGAAAAATCTGATTCAATGGTTTTGCCAGGAATATGACGGTTCGATGGCGGCGCTGGGAAAATTGTCCGTTGACCGGCTGCGGGAGGAACTTTTGTCCCTGAACGGTATCGGCCGGGAAACGGCAGACTCCATTATCCTGTATGCCCTGGAGAAACCGACCTTTGTAATCGATACCTATACCTGCCGGATTCTGGTGCGGCACGGCTGTCTGGACGGGGAAAACGATTACGAGGAATTTAAAGAGTATTGCCAGCGGAACCTGCCGGAGGATGTGGTTTTGTACAACGAAATCCACGCCCTGTTCGTTCAAGTTGGCAAAGCCCACTGCAAGCCCACTCCCAAATGTTCCGGCTGCCCTCTGGAGGTTTTCGATCACCGGATTCAGCCATAAAAAAAAGAAGCAGAGTGGGAGGGGTCACCCTGCTTCCAAAAAGGAGGAGAAAGAGTCATTGTGAATTTTATTATGAAACTCACCCTTCCCCAATAGTATATCCCATCCTGCAGCAAAAGAAAAGACAAAAAAATATTTTTTTGCTGCAAACACCTGCTGATTTCCGGCGGCCGGCAGGAACGGGATGTTCGAGATTATTGAATGCCTTTTGCCTGCTGATAATAGCCGATAAAATATAAAAACCGGCTCAGGTTAAAGGTGGGAACACCCAGGGCAACAGCATCTTCACGGACTTCACTATAGCTTTCCAATGCCTTTTTCTGATCCTGGTATTCTTTGGTGTTGTCCAGGCCGTCTTCTTCCCCAGACCGCTCCGGCAGCAGCGGCGTCTGGCCCAGAACCAGGAAATCCGTATCTACCGTCAGAGTATATGTCACCTTTCCTCCCCAGGATTCGATCAGCTTCTGGATCCGGTCCCGTCCATCCGTGTCCATTTTACCATCCCCATTGAAATCAAAATCACCGGCAACGCAAAACAAATATTTTTTATCCTTGCTCCAGACCAGATTGGCAATTATGTCTCCTTCCCGAATGGGATTGGTGGCGTCCGAATCGGTGATGCGGCATTTGGAGATGGTATCCATGATTTCAATCACCTCCAGAGTGGCTTTCCCCTGCCCGGTTTTTGGTATGGTCTGGTATTTATCATAAACACTGAAGGTCAGACCCCGGTAAATATGATCATTTTTGGCCAGATTGATATATGCTAATTTCTCCCGTGGAACCACCGAAACGACATATCCGTCCGGTTCCAGGGCTGCCATTTCTGTCTCCGGCTGGGGAGATAGCTTTTGCAGGCGGTCCTTGAGATTTTTCACCTCTTTCTGGAATTCGGTGATTTCGCCTTTCAGTTTATCATTTTCCTCCCGGGCGTTTTTTACCTGGTTCTGGGCTTCGGAATACCGGGAATCAAGATTGGCAATAATTTTCTCATATTCTCCCGTCAGTTTTTCTTTGAGCTGCTGATAATTTGTCTCTCCGGTCTGTGTTACCACCGAAGCCTTTTGCAGCTCCCCTTCCAGTGCTCCGATTCTTTTCTCCCGTTCTTCGATCTGCTGCTGATGGGCTTGCAGCAGATTGGTCATCTGATCGGAAAGGTCTTTGATACCCTCTTTTCCGGCATTAATCTGGGCTATCATCATTTCCAGAATTTTTTTCAGTCCGAGCGAGGCGCTAACTTCTGCGGTCGTTTCTTCCTCTGTTTCCATGCCGACCAGGGCATTCTGGATATCGGGCCACATCGGATCCATCATGCGGGTCACCCGGTCTCGGGCATCCACGGCGGAAATCTTACCCAGTTCCTCCCCGGCGATTAATTGGGCCAAAGCGGTAATATCATCCATGATTTGCCCCAGGGCGGTTCGACCGGCCCGAGGTTCAGACAGGCTTTTCACCGTATTGTACTGGGAGTCCGTAGCCAGGGCGGCAAGACGGTCGGTAGCCGCATTGGCTTCATTGAGATACTGCTCGTTTTTCATATACATAGTGACCGAAAAAACAGCAGCCGCCAGGAATAATACGATAAAGGCCACCAGGGCATATACCATTGAACTACTTGCATCTGAACCAGCTCTAGCAGGCATAATCCGCTCCTATCGGGAAACAAAACTCAGGTACCAGCGTTAACCACCTTTTGGTTGGTCAAGCTATCTTACGTCGGAGGGCCAACATAGGCTCTACTATCCCATGTTTCCATCAGACCGTCAATAAAAAACTCTTTTTTTCCATACTTGGCTAGATGGATTTTGTCATATAAAGACCATATTAATTTGTGATTGACAAGAAAAAAATATAACCTATAATTGCGCCTTTAGAATTAACAGCAAGATAAAAGAATCCGAATTAGTAAGGAACTGGGCCTGGAAAAAGGCCCATTATTTTGATTGAATATAGGCCGCTTCGGCTTGGTGCAAGCAAGCAGTATTTACTATAAACTGCTTAATTTGAGATATTTACGCCTAGAGGAAAGATGGCTTTTGTAAGGAATGACAACGGTGTTAAGGCTTAGTCCCGTGCGTACGGGGCAAGTTTTGTTGCTTCACGGTCAAAAAATTGTCCGTGGCATCCCACGAAGCAGACCGTTCTGGCAGCCGGGAAAAGGGTATTTATACCCGTTTATCCGGTGGGGCCCGTAGATGGGTCCATAGCCAGAAGACCCGTTTGCATCGGAGTTTGAAAAAGTGGGATACTGTTGCCAGTTCCCGCTTTTTTGTTTATATTGTTGTAAATATTTGTCTTTAAATAGGATATAATTCAATGAATCCTGAATTAATGCGAATAGTTGATGGGATCGCTCGCGATAAAAACATCGAAAAGGAGAGTATTCTCTGCGATCTGGAGGCGGCGATGGCTTCGGCAGCAAAAAAACATTTTGCTACGACAGAAACCGTCGAAGTAAAAATTAATCGCGAAACAGGAGATATTGAAGCCTATGTTTCCGGAGAGAAGATTGATATCAAAAAATTGGGGCGTATCCCGGCTCAAACTGCTAAACAGGTGATGATTCAGAAGTTACGTGAAGATGAGCGGGGCAGTATCTATACTGAGTTTCAGGAACGGGTGGGCGAAATCTCCTCCGGAGTGGTAGCCCGCTTCGAGGGAGGGGCCATTATTGTAAATATAGGCCGGACCGAGGCTATTCTCCCCCGCAGTGAGCAGATTCCAGGCGAATCACATCATCCGGGGGAACGAATTCGGTGTTTGATTATTGAGGTCAAGGAAGTTCCCCATCAGGTCCGTATTATTTTATCACGCACGCATCCGGATTTTGTACGTCGGCTCTTTGAGCAGGAAGTTCCGGAAGTAACCGAACGGGTTGTGGAAATCCGGGCACTTTCGCGTGAA
>JAKQBU010000126.1 GCA_029573975.1 Planctomycetota bacterium | reverse complement strand
TCGCCGCCGGCAGTCTGACATAGAGGTTACAAACAGGCAGTGCGAAAGGCAACACAATGGAGAAAAAAAACAAAATGGGGTATTGGGTGATGATGGTAATGGCGGGGCTGATCTTGTCTTCCCTTGGTAAGGCAGTGGAATGGGAGGATGAACAGGTCGTGGGGATTAATAAGCTGGAGCCGCATTGTACGCTCATCCCTTTTGACGGGGTAGCAGAGGCTCGAACCCGGGAACGGTGGGAATCGCCTAATTATCTAACACTAAACGGATTATGGAGTTTTTCCTGGGTGAATCATCCCCAAAACCGGCCGATTTTATTTTACCAGAAGGATTATAATGTGAGCCAGTGGGACCAGATCAAGGTGCCGTCTAACTGGCAGATGGAAGGGTATGGAACTCCCGTATATACCAATATTACCTATCCCTTTGCGAAGAATCCCCCCTTGGTAATGGGTGAACCTCCCAGCCATTACACCAGCTTTAAGGATCGAAATCCGGTGGGTTCCTACCGGCGCAGCTTTCAGATTCCCTCGCAATGGCAAGACCGTAAGATATTCATCCATTTTGAAGGGGTGGATTCGGCCTTTTATCTCTGGATCAATGGGCAGCCGGTCGGCTACAGCGAGGATAGCCGCACCCCGGCCGAATTTCATATCAGTCCGTATTTACAGCCGGGTGAAAATATCCTGGCGGTGGAGGTGTATCGCTATAGTGACGGATCGTACCTGGAGGATCAGGATTTCTGGCGTTTGAGCGGGATCTACCGGGACGTCTATTTGTATTCCACCCCGAAATGGCATATCCGGGATTATTTTGCCACGGCTGTACCCGACCAGGATTTTCAAAACGGGACATTACGCATTCGCGGGGATCTGATTGATTATAACGATGTGCCGGCTGGTGAAGTGAGTATAAGAGCAAAGCTCTTTGACAAAGAAGGGAAGATGGTACTATCGATGGAAACGATATGCGGCCAGTTGGCACCAGCGCCGCAAAAGAATGCCTTTGAGCTGGAAGGAACGCTAACCCAGCCCCGGCTGTGGTCGGCGGAAATCCCGAACCTGTATAAACTGGTCCTGGAGCTTAAGGTGAACGGGGAGACGAAAGAGGCAGTTTCGACCGATATCGGATTTCGAACGGTGGAAATACGAGATGGAAATCTGCTGGTAAACGGAAAATACATTTATGTCAAAGGGGTGAATCGGCATGAGCATGATCCGGACACCGGTCATTATGTCAGCCGGGAATCCATGATTCGAGATATCCGGCTGATGAAACAGAATAATATCAATACGGTTCGTACGTGTCATTACCCGGATTGTCCGCAGTGGTATGAGCTGTGCAACCGGTATGGACTGTATATCATCGACGAGGCCAATATTGAATCGCACGGGATGGGCTATGGGCCGGAATCGCTGGCCAAGGACAGCCGCTGGCTCAAAGCCCATCTGGACCGCACCCAGCGGATGGTCGAGCGGGACAAAAATCATCCGTGTGTGATTATCTGGTCGCTGGGCAACGAAGCGGGAGACGGTCCGAATTTCACGGCAACCTATCACTGGATTAAAGAGCGGGATGGTTCCCGGCCGGTTCAATACGAGCGGGCCGAGCTGGGACCGAACACGGATATATACTGTCCGATGTATGCCCGGATTCCGCAGATCGTGGAATATGCCCAGTCCAATCCGGCCCGTCCGCTGATTCTGTGTGAATATTCGCACGCGATGGGCAACAGTCTGGGCAATTTCAGCGATTACTGGCAGGCCATCGAAAGTTACAAGGCCCTGCAGGGCGGGTGTATCTGGGACTGGGTAGATCAGGGGATCCGTAAGAAAACCGCGGATGGGAAGGAATTCTGGGCGTATGGCGGGGATTTTGGGGATGCTCCGACGGACCGGAATTTCTGCTGCAACGGGCTGGTCCAGCCGGATCGCAAGCCCAATCCGCATCTTTATGAAGCCAAAAAAGTTTATCAAAATATCCGGGTACAGCCCCTGGATCCGCAGCGCGGCAGGTTCGAAGTATCAAATCGATATAATTTCCTGGATCTGGCTTTTGTGACGCTTGGCTGGGAGGTCATCGAGGATGGACTCGCCGTTGAAAAAGGCGAGATGGAGATACAGGCAGGTCCGGAATCCGCTGCGGAAATCGTCGTTCCGTACCAGCAGGACAGGTTTTCACCCAATCGGGAATATTTTATCAATTTCTTTTTTAGGCTCCGGGAAGATACTCTCTGGGCGGAACGAGGGCACATCCTGGCCTGGGAACAAATTCCGCTGCAGACCATCCGGCCGGATTTGACCTTGCCGGCTGATTTCCGACTGACCGTTACGGAACAGGAGGGCAGGATTCAGATCGAGGGGGAGCACTTCTATGCGGCGGTAAGTAAGGCTTCCGGAGCAATCTCTTCCTGTCGATGGGAGGGGATGGAACTGCTGGCCCGGGAGATGGTTCCGAATTTCTGGCGGGCTCCTACCGATAATGATCACGGCAATAAAATGGAAGAACGGCTGGCGGCCTGGAAAACGGCCGGGCCGGACCGCAAATTGCTTTCCCTGGTAACGGAAGAAACCGCCGACGGGACCATTGTTATTACCGCAAAATTCCGGATTGTTTCAGAACAGGGGATTCTGATCTGCCGCTATGCGTTTGGCGGGAACGGCACCATCGATGTAAGTTACGATTTAGCGCCCGACCCGACTCTGCCGGAAATTCCGCGGGTGGGTATGCAATTGCAGATTCCGGGCCAGTTCTGCATTATGGAATGGTATGGAATGGGACCGCATGAAACCTATGCGGACCGTAAAGCATCTGGCAGGATCGGCCTTTACCGGGAAAACACGCATCAACCGGAGCATCTCTATGTACGTCCGCAGGAATACGGCAATAAATCGGAGGTACGGTGGATAAAAATGGTCAATGAGAGCGGGCAGGGATGGCTATTTGTGGGAGCGGATTCCCTAAATATCAGTGCCTGGCCTTGTTCGATGACAGATATAGAGAAGGCGGCCCACCCCTGCGACCTGCCGATCCGGGAATTTGTCACCGTCAATATCGACCATAAGCAAATGGGACTGGGCAGCGATGACAGTTGGGGTGCCAGACCGCACCCCGAATATCTCCTGCCATCTTCCCAGGAATATCATTATCGTTTCCAGATGCGGCCGCTTATTTCTCAATAACCACCCGTATTGACGGAACCGCCAAAAGTCGATATTGACTTCCCCAAAAAGCTCCGGCTCTCCAATAACAAGGGGTCGCAGAGTTTTTGATGCTGGCGTCTTTATTCGAAAAACATGGAAAATTTGTTTGCCGAAATACAAAAAGAGTCTAAAATCGTGCAAATTGTTGGCAGTGGTTGTCAGCAAGTATTTTTAAAGGAATTTGATTAGTAAAGGAGTAAACAAATGGCAAAGAGTGCCAAACCCGCAACCAAGAGTGAAATTCTGTCCAATATCGCCGAGGCTACCCAGCTTTCCCGCAAACAGGTGGCTGCGGTGTTCGAGGCCCTTTCCAGCCAGATCAAGGCGGCCGTGGGCAAGAAAGGCCCGGGCGTCTTTGCCTTGCCGGGTCTGATGAAGATCATGGTCATTCAGAAACCGGCCACCCCCAAACGGAAAGGCATCAATCCCTTCACCAAGCAGGAACAGGTTTTTGCCGCCAAACCCGCTCGCAAAGTCGTCAAGGTCCGGCCTCTGAAGGCTCTCAAGGACATGGTGAAGTAACCGGCTCTGGTGCCAACATAGTATTAATTACCAGCGGATTCCAGGATCAACCGCCGCCATAGGGTATATAAAAAAGTGACGTACGGCGGCAGGCGGAAAGCCTGCGAAAGCCGGCAGAGGTATGGCAGTTCAGATGCCGGACATCTGGTCGGGTGAAGGTAATTATGACGGAACCGCCAAAAGTCGATTTCGTCATTCAAAAACGGCTCTGGCCCCTCCACAACAAGGACCCAAAAGCTTTTGACGCTGGCTTCATACTTACCGGCAGACCCGAAATCCACTATAGTCGTCGGTACTGTACGGATTG
>JAKQBU010000124.1 GCA_029573975.1 Planctomycetota bacterium | reverse complement strand
TTGTTTTTGCCGCTTCTCAGCGAATTCGGCCGGTTCTCATAAATTTTTCGGGGGGAGGAACTGCCGTCCCGCTGCTGCACCTGCATAACGCCTTTACTGTCCCGTTTCATCCCCAGGGAATAGGTACTGTCTTTCCGCATTCCCGGACGGCCGTCGCGACCGCCGGAATGCGAATCCCGCGCATAAAAACCGCGGTCGTGATCCCGGTCGTGATCCCGGTACCCTCCCCTGTAGTGGTGGTCGCCATAGTGATGCCGCGGATAGATCCGGCGGGCGCAATCCCGGCCCGAATAACCCAGATAAATATAGAGGCCGCTATAGTAGGAGGGGTAACAGGGCCAGCCGCACGCAAAATACGTGCTGTAATAGCTTCGGTAATAAGTCGGCCAGTAGCGGACATAATAGGGTTCATAATAATACGTCACCGTACTATACCCCGGGGTGTCATAATAATAGTTGCTGTTGTAATAGTATTCGTTGTAGGTATATGAACTCGAAGTGTCCTCTGCGGTTCCATAGGCCGGATAGCCCGCGTTCTGGACGGCCGGCTGCAGGGCCGGGGACGCCGGGACCGAAACCGCTTCGCTGCCGGCTGGGGATGCCGGAGCCTGATCTTCGGCCAGCTCTTCTTCTGCCGCATTCTCCGCGGCATTTTTATAGAATTCACTTGCCTGCCGATAGGCTTCAAAATAGACGGCCGACTTTGCCATCTCCCCTTTCAGCTCAGCCAGGGAAGTCCGGATGGTTTCCGGCAGCGGCGGCTGGGTAGGGGCCGAATCATACCAGGCAAACAATTGCCCGGCCGTCCGTAAAATAAACGGGTGATCCGCCCTTTGTTTGGCGGCCAAAACCACATTGGTCAGCGCCAGCGGCATATTCCCCCGTTCCGCTTCCATATACGCCAGCACGCCCCAGGCCAGCCCGTTGGCGGGATCCACGCTTACCAGTTGCTGGGCGGCATAATTGGCGGTATGCGGAACCTCCAATTCCACCATTCGCTCCAGATAGGCCTGATTGATTTGGGCGTTTTCCGGCTCTGACTTCATCCCCTGTGAATATGTGGCCATGGCCTCTTCGGGCGTTTTGGCCAGCCGGATGGCCAGGACAGCCTCCTCCGCCGACATTTTCGGTGCTGATACGACCACCGGAGTTGCTTCGAGCGTAGTTTTTGGTTCCTGTACTGCCACTACAGCAGCCGATTCGGCAGGCCCAGTCACTTGAGCACCGGCCACAGAAAAAGCCATAAAGCCAATAATGATAATAAGATATATGTTTTTCATACTAACCTCCAACTGTTTATATTACTTCCTTTCCTCCATATGTTGATTTAATCTGCAACCTGTACTATTATAGACCCTACTTCCCAGGTTAGGTTAGTCAACAAATATCTTTCCATAAAAATGCATAATAAATCTTTTACCTGTTCCCCCGGAATGGGTATAATGTTTTTACCCAACCAGATGTCCGGTGAAAAAAGAGCTTTTCCTCCCCCCATGAGCTTGCGGGTCACCCCGACCCGTCGCCGGACATCACCCTTTTCGCCAGGCGGTGCAGCAGGAAGCTTCTCGGTGGGCGGGGAATAATTTTGACCTGCGGCTAAACCAAAGATATGATGCGGCAAGCAAGATGCAGTAGAAAGCTTGTCAGTAGGTAACGGTGTATCTGGCTGGCAATTCGATCCGGTTTTTACAAGGAGTCTGGCATGTCTTCGGAAACAAGTTCCAAGCCCGGTATGAAATATTTTTTACTGCTGGTGATTTTTGTGGCGGCCGCGGCGGTAACGTTTGCGGTGTTTCTGCTGCTGGAGAATGTGCGGCAGCGGAAGCAGGAGGCCCGGCAGTATTATTTCCCGGTGGCACAGCTTGATGAGAATACGCTGGACCCGGAGGTATGGGGGAAGAATTTTCCCTTTCAGTATGACAGCTACCGCCGCACGGTGGATATCGAGCGGACCAAACACGGCGGCAGCGAGGCGTTCGGCAAGCTGGAGGCGGACCCGCGCTGGGTGACGCTGTTTAAGGGCTATGCCTTCGGGGTGGATTACCGGGAGGAGCGGGGCCATGCGTATATGCTGTCAGATCAGGATGAGACCCAGCGGGTTACCGAGTTCAAACAGCCGGGGGCGTGCCTGCATTGCCATTCGTCGGTAATCCCGGCGTACCGGCAGGCGGGGAAAGAGGCGGGGATTCCGGACGACCAGCCGCAGCAGCAGATTATGGCGGGCTTTGAGGCGGTGTGTGCGATGCCCTATGCGGAGGCGCGGAAGTTGGTGAGCCATCCGATTACGTGCCTGGACTGCCATGACCCGGCGACCATGCAGTTGCGGGTAACGCGGCCGGGATTTATCAACGGAATCCGGGCACTGGCGAATAGTGATTATCCCCTGCCGCAGTTTGTCAGCATCGAGCGGTGGCGGAAGGAGCGGAAGGGGGAATACGACGCCAATACCATGGCCAGCCGGCAGGAGATGCGGTCGTTTGTGTGCGGGCAGTGCCATGTGGAGTATTATTTCAAGGGGGAGAAGAAGACGCTTACTTATCCCTGGCATATCGGGCTGAAAGTGGAGCAGAGTGAGAAGTATTATGAGGAGGCAAAGTTCAAGGACTGGGCGCACAAGCTTAGCGGGGCGCCGCTGGTGAAGGCCCAGCATCCGGAGTTTGAGCTGTGGAACCAGGGGATCCATGCCCGCAGCGGGGTGGCCTGCGCTGATTGCCATATGCCCTATACGCGGGTGGGGGCGGTGAAGGTCAGCGACCATCATGTGCGCAGCCCGCTGCTGAATGTGAACCGGGCCTGCCAAACCTGTCACCATTTTGAGGAGGCGGAGATGAAGGCCCGGGTGGAGGCGATCCAGGACAGGACGGCGGCCCTGCTCAGCCAGGCGGAAGATGCGGTGCTGGACTTGATTAAGGCCATCGAAGCGGCGCAGAAGGCCGGGGCCGGCGAGGAGCAACTGGCGGCGGCGCGGGATTTTCACAGGAAGGCCTTCTGGCGGCTGGATTATATCTCGGCGGAGAATTCCATGGGCTTTCATGCCCCGCAGGAGTCCGCGCGGATTCTGGCGGAGGCGATTGACCTGGCGCGGCAGGGCCAGGTGCATATTCTGGAGACGGTCCGGGCGAAGGAGTAACGCAGGCAAGGAGAAAACCGGCCTGCCACTACGTAAAGGTGGGTCAGGTTGACAGAAGAATACGGCTACGTGGGGCGGAAGGGGATAAACCCGCTTCGGTTGACTTTGGTTAGTCGATCTTCTTTATCTTCTTTGCCACCAGACTTCTGAATTCCACCCAGGAATCGTCTGTAAAAAGGTGCCTCGGAAATATGAAATACAAGGTCTGATAAGGGTAAAGAAGAATCATTCTCCTATCCGCTTTCCACTTGAGAAAATGATCCCAGGGTATGACGGTATTACCCAATTCCGATGTAGAATGAAAACCATGATCATCCATGAGGTAAGTTGCTTTATATTTTGAGAACCGGTCATTTTTAAAATTACTGGCTGCACTCTTGGGCAGGTAATAAAAGAAATAAATTACAAGATACAGGAACACCCCACATATCAGGAGAATGAATGGCTGGCAGGGTTCCGGTGAGAAAAGTTTCTGAATCAAGCCGAATAGAACCAGTAGCAGCATGAGAATCCCGGCGACGGCGAAAACGGGGCGGGGACGCAGATGCAGGAACAAGGCATGTCGGTAATCCCTAATGCCGATCGAATCCGTGTCTTTCTGAATTGTTATCATTCTTTTGTTCCTCGCGAAAAAAAATCCCAGTACCCTTTTTTTTGGGATTTATCACTAGGATCGAATTTCTTCATCGAACAACTAAACAGTATATAGCAACGTTGGTAAGGAAAGCAATGGCGAAATGGGAGGCTGTTTTTTAGAGCAGTTGGGAGAGGAAGGTGCGGGCCGGGACGATGAGGGGGGAGCCGGGGGATTGGAAACAGGAGGCATCCACGTAATCGGTATCGAGCACCACCTGGAAAGCCAGGGGTACTTTTAGCTGGTTCTGGTAATATCGCAGGGCGGGGCTGATTTTGGTATCGGCGGATTTGGCCTCGACGAGAAACCAGGGTTTGCCGTCTTGCGTAACGATAAAGTCCACTTCCTTCTGTTCTTTATCGCGGAGGTATCCCAGGTGGAACTCGCCCAGCCCCAGGTCGGTCCAGCCTTCCACTGCCTTGAGGAGGTGGCAGGCGATTAAGGTTTCGGCTCGGGCGCCGGGGTCTTCGATCAGGGACCAGTCACGCAGGAACCACTTGGGTTCTTTGCGGAGCGAACGGGAGACGTTTTTGTACCACGGCCGGACCAGAAAACCCAGGTGCAGATTGCAGAGGGTATAAATCCAGCGGCGAACAGTATCGATGGTAATCTGTATCTGGGAGGAGAGCGTACTATAGGTTATCTGCCGGGCGGACTGAGAGCTTAGAATATTCACCAGCAATTCCAACTGGTCCAACTGTTGGATCTGGGTGAGGTCGCGAATATCTTCCCGCAGCAGTTGCTGGCGGCGGAGGCTCTGCCATCGGCGGCTGAAACGGGGATCGCGTTTGAGAAACGGTTCCGGGTAGCCGCCATGCTCCCAGAGGGCGGAGAACTCCCGGTTGGGGATGGGTTTTGGCTGTCGAATGATTTCTTTGGCGTCGGGTACCTCCTGTGCCAGGATCTCCGCTATGGAAAGCGGATGCATACGATAGAGAAAATAGCGTCCCATGAGGCTGTCCCCGCCCCGCCGGTACACATCCATGCGGGAACTGCCGGTAACGATGATATGGAGCCTGTCGGCATAGGTATCGAAAAATCCTTTTAAAAATTGTTTCCACCGTTTAAATTTGTGCAGTTCATCAAAGAGAGCAACCGGTGGATTTTTGTGTAATTTTCCCAGTTCCAGCTGTTCGGCAATGAAGGCGGGGCCTTTGACGATTTGAGAGCGATCATCGGTATTATCCCAGTTGAAATAGGCGTGGGAGAGACTTCGGCAGGTGGTGGTTTTGCCGACCTGCCGGGGACCGCTGACAAAAGCCATTTGCCGCTGGGTGGTTACATGTTCGGATAAAACGGTATCGTAAAATCTTTTTATGGGTTTCATAATGCTGACCATTATTAGATATATCGTAAAAAAGTCAAGACTAATTTACGATACATCGTAAATTGGTCGGACATATTACCGGCGGGCAATAAAACCAGATATTTCATATTATCTTGATAATAAATGGTTTATGGCAATATCGGTCGTTGGAAATCATCCATCACAGGATAGCTGACATCACAAACGACAAACGAGGACAAAATATTGCCGCCTTCATGAGGGCCGCTGAACAGAAATTGCGAAAAATCGGGATTTTTGCCGTTGTGTATAAATATAATATGTTTATTCATAAGAGGTTATAAGAGTTTTGCTTTGCGGACAAAAAATGCTTGCCAAAGGCGGGGAAATCTGGATAATACCTTCTTTTGACAGAATTTACAGGAGTAATATACGTGTACGCAATAATTGAAGATGGCGGTAAACAGTACAAGGTCGAGGCCGGCCAGACGCTGTGCGTGGAGATGCGCACCCTGGCGGACGGCCAGACCGAGGTGATTTTTGACAAGGTTTTGTTATACCGGGATGGCGAAACGGCCCTCATCGGCCAGCCGCTGGTGGCGGGCGCAAAGGTGGTCGGCAAGGTGAATGGCCAGGCGGACGGGCCGAAATTGTACCCGACGCATTTCCGCCGCCGGAAAAATTCACAGAGCCGAATCGGCCATCGCCAAAGGTATATAGAAGTGGAAATCACCGATATCCAGAAATCATAGGATGAGAAGTACGGTACGGAAATCGAAAGCCCGGTTTACCCGCAGGTAAATGGGGCTTTTTTTATTGGTTTTGGCTCTTTTCGCGGATGAGGAAAGTGGTTATAGTGCTCTTATCTAATTGGAGAGAATCCGATTAGCCCCTGGAGTATGTGTAGATGGATATGAAATTGTTGGAAACGCAGGAACTGGTCAAGCGGTATTCCGGCCGGACGGTGGTGGACAAGGTGTCGATTGCGGTCCATGAGCGGGAGATCGTGGGGCTGCTGGGCCGCAACGGGGCGGGCAAGACGACCACGTTTCGGATGACCATCGGGATGATCACCCCCGACGGGGGCAGGGTGGTCTTTGAGGGCCGGGATTTTACCCGGATGCCGATGTATCAGCGGTCACGGCACGGGATGGGGTATCTGTCGCAGGAGCCGAGCGTGTTTCAGCGGCTGAGCGTGGAGCAGAATCTGCTGGCGATTCTGGAGACCATGAGTCTGACGCGGCGGGACCGGCATCGGCGGACGGATGAACTGATCAGCCAGTTCGGCCTGGACAAGGTGCGGA
>JAKQBU010000112.1 GCA_029573975.1 Planctomycetota bacterium | reverse complement strand
ATCAACTCCATCCTGGCGTGGAATACCAATAGCTTTTTATCGGCTTTAATAATAGGGATTCAGGCCGAACCAGCGCTGGCTGCCGGTTCCCAGGGAGCGGACGCTCAGGCGGCAGGGGGCGCCCGGCTCCAGCATTTTAATAGGGACGTTCAAATAAAACAGGCCGAACTGGTCCACGGAGATGGTGCGGCTGACCTCAAACCGCAGTTCCACCTGCCGGTCGTCGCTTACCCACCGCTCCGGGGCGGGCATGTCGAAGCGGATCATATCCTGGCCGTTGATTTCCAGCACAAAACCTTCCGTTTTCGGCTCGGAACTGAAACCCAGTCCACCGGCAAAGACAAATGTGACCGGATCGCCAGCCGGTTCGGTGGGGACCGGAACGGTTTCCCAGGTGATTCGATTTCCGGGTTGGGTTTGCCGACAAATAAACACACGGGCATGGTCTTCCCGATACGAATACCAGTTCCCGTCTTCACCTTCGTTGGCGATAAGACGGCGATAACCGCCCAAACACCCTTCCGGTGCAAGGGAAACGACGGAGAGAAAAGAGGCCGGCCAGGCGGCGGCGGGCCGGGGGAAGGTAGCGGCATAATCAAGCAGCCGGGCGATCAGCCATTCGTTTTCCGGCCGGCCCTGGGCCTGCTGGTGATTCAGGCCGCTAACCAGCAGACATCCCTTCCCGACTCCCGCTTCAAACAGCAGGGCCTCATCCTTGACGAGAATGATGCCGGGCAGGGCGCGGATAATGACCTGGGGAGGGGCGGGAACGTTTTCCAGATGGAATTTCGTTGCCCCTTCGATCAGGTGGAACCAGCCCTCGTCGCACCACCCATCCGGGGCGATGGAGCGGGTCACGGGATGGTCATAAACATATGTCCCTGTTTGATTTTTGTATTCGTCGGCCCGCCACCAACTGGTTCGAAAGGTAATGGCAGTGGAATTCAGGAACTGGCCGGCGCCTTCCAGGGCTACGACGGCGGCGCCCCGTTGCAGGGCGTCAATGATACGCGGATCGGCGGGGCAACTGGTCAGGTACACAGCGCGGCTGGCCAGTTCGCCATCGGCGGGCAGGGGCTGAAGTTTCCAGCCGGGGAACTTCTGGAGATAGATTTCATCCGCATAGACGGCAGTGGAACCGGGCGCAGGAGCAATTACGGCCGGATAGAGCCAGGAGGTCCAGTCGTTAGTGAAATGTCTATCCCCGGCATTCAGCTCCACCGTGATTTTCAGTTTCGTGGGGGCGGCCATATCCGGCAAATCCAGGCCGATCGGAGTGATTTCAGCCAGTTCGCCCTGGGGAACCGGTTGCAGAGAAATTTGTTGTCTGGCTATCGATTGATTACCGGCTTTGACCTCCCAGGTAAGCTCGCCCGGCAGCGGCCCGGAAGAAAAATTCGACACCAGAAGCTTCAGATCCAACCGGCTTTTACCGCGATAGGTCCGCTGTAATCCATCCTGGAGCAAAACTATGTCATTATTGAATTGCAGCACTTCCTTCGGCGTAATCGACTTGGGACGGAAGTAGTGGTCCACCAGGCCGTTGGAACTGGTCCAGTAATCCTGGAACAGCCACCAGTGGTAGCCGCAGACATACGGATTCAGGCGCAGGGCTTCCAGGTTGTATTTATGGCAGAGGGCGTAGAGCCGCTCGGATTTTTCGGCCCATTGGTCGGCTTCCGCCAGCAGCCCCATCTTTTCCAGTTTGGCCAGGCCCTCCGTCAGCCAGAACGGCTTGATATTGTGCTGGAACTGGGCCGCTAAATCAGGCCGCGAAAAGGTGACGTAATTGCCCGCCTCATGAGAGATGGCGGGCTTGATGGGCCGGGGGAATCGAAACTTGGCCGGATTGTCGAGCGGATTGCTGCCTTCGTTGAACTGAATGGCGTAGAAATCCAGCGTGTCCCGATCCGTTTTCGGATCCTGTAAAACACTCTCCGCCACCCCATCCGAATCCATGAAAAAACGCACGGGATCCAGCCGATGGGCAATCTCGGCGAAAAGAGCCGTCGGCTTGGCAAGATTATCATACTGGGACAACTCATTGCCCATGACCCAGCAGATAATTGAAGGATGGTTTCGATATTGCTTGATTACGGCGGTCCACTCCCGGCCATAGGTTTCGATGGCGGGGGCGGGATCGGTGCCGGCGGGGACGGATTTCAGCCAGGTGGTGCCCACGCCGGGCAGGTAGATATGATAACAGATCGGAAATTCGGCGGTACTGATGATACCCAGTTCGTCGCACGCCTCATAATATTCCGGCGGCATGATAGAGCTGTGATGGCGGACGTGGTTGAAGCCGAAGGATTTAATCGTGCCCAGGCGGGCCAGGTGCAGCTCCTTGTCGCTGGGCATGGCCATCTGTTCGGGGTAGATGTGGTCGTCGCCATACCCGCACAGCATAAGCCGCTTGCCGTTCAGCAGCAGGTAGGGTCCCTCGATGGTGAATTGCCGCATCCCGAAGCGGCTTTCCACCGCGTCCAGGACCTGATTGTTTTGCAGCAGGCTCAGCCGGGCCGTATAAAGCGTTGGGCTATCGGGGGTCCAGAGTTTTGCCTCGGGAATGGCGGCCTGGAGGCTTACCGTCTGGCCGGCGGTAATTTGCGGATCTATTTTCAACAGGGCATCTGCCACGCATCGGCCGTCGGCATCGAATACTTCCAATCGTGCGGTGTCGGCGGAGTCCGTTTTGCCGTTAAGCACGGCACTGGCCGAACAGGTGGAGTCGGCCAGGTTGGGCTGGACGAACAGCTCGCTCAGCCAGACATCGGCTCGTGCCTCTAGGAATACATGCCCCCAGATCCCACCCCAGGGGATATCCATGAAATCCGCCAGGGTACAGGCGCCGTACAGGGCATCGACCTCCCAGCGCTGTTTCGAATCCACTTGGATGGTCAGGGTGACGGTCTGGCCGGCTGCCAGGTAGGGCGTCAGATCGTATTCCTGTACCGACAAAAAGCCGATGTGCTCGCCCAGGAATTGATCGTTGAGCCAGACTTTGGTGTAGCGGCTGGCGCCGGTGACAATCAGAAAGGTATGCTGACCGGCCCAGGAGGCGGGAATCTCCACCTGCCGTTTGTACCACCCTTTGCCGATAAAATTATGGCGGACCTTCTTGGTTTCGCTGCCGTAACCCTGATTGTCCCAGATACCCGGCACACGAATCGTCCCGTCGGCGGTGGGGGCGTAGCCCGGCAGCGGCATCGCGGGCAGTTGTACCCCAGGCAGGTACCATTTTTCCGTTTCGCCTCGATTATCGGGATCCGTTGCAAAATTCCAGATTCCATCCAGGCTGATGGTCGGGCGGGGGGCCATGGGATGGCTGCCGAACTTGTTCGCCGCAAAACGCCGGGCTTCAGCCATCTCCTCCGGCGCCGGTGTAACGGCCTGGATGAATGCCGGAACTGCCAACAAAACCAACGTTACCATAATCTGCTGGATTTTTCTTTCCATGAGCTTCACTCCATCGAATCGCTTTTTGTTATGATTGGTTCAGACTCTCCAGCAGCCGCAAAACCTTGCGATGCTGATTTTCATACAGCATTGGATCATCCGGAAAGCTGCTGATAGCAGGAAAATAATCTTCCAGTTTCAAAATATGTTCCGCCTGCCGCATCATTTCTACCTGCTGTTCGGTGATGTTCCCTTGGCCGCGAAGCTGCGTTACCCTTTCCCTCAGCAAATAGAACAGGTCGTAATCTTCAAATCCGTCGCGGATAATTTCCAGCCGAACGGAAGGGTAGGGGGGTGAGGTCTTGTCCGGAGCCGGGTAAAAAAGAAATCCGTCGCCATTTCCGCCGGGATAGGCCGTCGGATTGGCAAAAACATCGTGCGGCCAGTAATCCACCGCCCAGTACAGGAATCCGTCGCACCGGTAGCGGCTCAGCCACCAGCCGATGGCACGGTGCGAGGTGCCGCTGCGGTCGATCCGCCAGATATCCGGAAACTCCGGTACATAAACCGTGGTGATGCAGACATACATCCAGCTTGGTTCCCCCATCGCCTGCCGCCGCTTCTGGAAATCCGGGTGAAAATGATTGATATGCGGTACCCAGGTATAAGCCGGTACATCCAGCTTCACATCTTCATACGCAGGGTCACAGGTAACCATCAATATCCGCAGATGCGGGGCGTGGGAGTGGACGAATTGTGCGAACTCTCTTATTTTGGCGGCGTTTTCCGGCCCGGTCGTATCGCCCTTTTCCGGATAATCAGGGGATATCCCCGGTTCATCAAAGGCATAGATGCCAAACATCTTCTCCCATTTCATTTCCGCCAGATGCTGGTCCAGCAATGTCAGTTTCCCGGCCCATTCGTTACGAGTTGCCTTGTCTTGGGGAGAATCGCTGCCGGCCAGATTATCCACACCTGGCCAGCCAATAATTCCACCGGTTCGGAAAAAAGTGGTTCCCTTGCCCATCCAGTATTTTACCTGTTGATCAAATTCATTCCAGTCAGCATCCCATTTTCCATCCGGCTGTTTTGTGAAAACAGTATCCCAGGGAATGGTGGGGGGAGAAGCATTTAACCGATAACGTAAGAGCTGTTCGTAAAATGGATCCCTCAGATCCTCCTCCCATCTTTTTTTGCCATAGAGTTCTTCCCTGGCACCTTGTCCCCATATCAAAAACAAGGAGCGAAGCTTACTCTGAACAGGTATATTCACATGGAACACCTGGAGTTCCACCTCGACATGGGAAGGTCTATCGCCTTCTGCAGTAATCTGGATCTTTCCTTTATAATCACCGGAAGGGGCGTCTTGAGGTACCCAGGCAGTTACCCAGAGAGATTTTGCCTCCTCTTTTTTGATGGAAAACGGTTGCAACGGCAGCAGCGGATCCGGGTATTGCCCCGGTGTTCCGAAACCGCCAGGCGTGGGCTTTTCCACCGGCACATATCCGACGACTGAAATCTCCGGCTGGATGACAGCGCCGCCGGGCTCGGTCAGCTCCGATGCGGTAACGGTCATATTCGATATGTCTTTCTGCGCGGTTATCCGCACCTGGCTGCTCTCGGCCTCCCCCCGGGCCGCCGCCAGATGAATGTACCGCTGGTCCGGCCCCGTATAACTCTCCTCCGGCCGCAGCTTGAGCAGGGGGGAAAGAACGGAAATGGTGTATGATAGGGGGGTGGCCTCCCGGATGAGGCTGCCAACTTCCTGTAGAGTCTTCACATCGATTTCACGAAGTTTGCCCGCCCGGTCGGGGCCGATATCGAGCGAGAAAAGATTGCCGTATTTCACTCCCTCCTGATAAAGGCTGAAAATCTCCTCCGCCGAACGGGCCACCGCATCGTTTCCCGGATTGGTATAAAACCAGCGCCCCTGATCGCCTAAAATCGGAATCGCAAACTCCGCAATCAAATATTCCTCACTCACCGCCTTATTGAATCCGCCGGCTTCCGGATTATCCAGCGGGCCGGGCTTTCCGTATTCCCCCGCCCGCAGATCCCCAGCCGTCTGGCCGTGATTGAATCCCACAAAGCAACCTGGCTGGATAGATTTCACATAGTTGGCTGTTTCGATATGATCGAGACCGCCGTCCCCCTGGGCATGGTCAAACCAGATATAGGCAATCGGGCCGTACTGGGTGAGCAGTTCCTGCAACTGTGCCTTCTTCCATTCCGCGTTTTTCCCGCCCACAAACTTGTCGCTGCCTGTAGCAGGCGTTTCCGCACCCGGCCAGGTCCAGTCGCCTTCCGAAAAATACAGGGCCAGCTTCAAACCGTACTTATCGCAGGACTTTTTCACCGCCGCCAGCACATCCTGCCCCAGCGGGCTTTTGGTGACCTTCCAGTCGGTAGTTTTTGTATCCCACAGGCAAAAACCGTCATGATGCTTGGTCAGAAACAAAATATATCCCATCCCCGCCTCCCTGGCCACCCGGCACCACTGGTCCGTATCCATACCGCTGGGATTGAAATAACTCAGTTCTTTGACGCCCGGGGTCCATTCCTGATCTGAAAAGGTGCTGAATGACCAGCAGATGAACATCCCAAACTTCAGATTTTTCAACTCCTGAGTCTGAATGCCTTTTTCATTTTTCGCACTCTCAGGAGCGGCCGTCACCAGCCGGTTTCCCAACGCGAAAAACAAAACCAGCAGACAAACCAAACCGGATAATCGTTTCAGACTTCGGGAATACATGGGACTCCTTTATCGATGCACTGGCATACCTCTCATTTGTTCTGGAACCGTTCGGGAACCATCTCGTCAAAGGTCTCGGTGGGCCAGTACCGAAGCCGTTCCATCCCCTCCGGCACCGCCTGCTCATACTGGACATACGCGCGGACCTTCCCCCTGGTGGTGTAGGAAACCTCCCCCTCCCGGACTCCAAAAACCTTGTAACCCATCAGGGTGCAGTCCTCGAAGTCAACATGAAGCTGCTTGCCGTCCTTGCAGCCGCAGCAGATGATCCCGGACGAGGGCGTGCCGCGCGGCTGCGAGAAATTGAGCACGATCAGGCGGCAGTTCTTGAATTTGACCCGGGTGTATAAATCATCCACGCCCGGCCAGCCCGCCTGCAGGGCGTTGTCGGGACTGACCAGCGTGCAGTTCTCAAAGGTGGCGTGGGGAATATCGGGCATGGCCGTGCTCTCGCCGCGAACATACGCCGCCCCGGCATCTCCCCACCAGTCCAGATTCACAAAATAGCTGTCCTTGAACAGGACCGGCTCACCCGCCCGGGGGGTATGGGCCATGACCGCCGCCCCGGCAAAACGCCCGATCCCTACACAGTTCTCGACCAGGATGGAAAACTCAACCCCCTTGTCCGAAGTGATATCCACGCCCAGTCCGCCTTCGCAGCCGGTTACATACAGATTCCGAAAGATCCAGCGGTCCCAGATCGAGCCGGAAAAACTCGGATCGCATCTCCACGGGCCGTACC
>JAKQBU010000110.1 GCA_029573975.1 Planctomycetota bacterium | reverse complement strand
AGGGTGAGGACGGAAGAACCGCCCATGGAACCGCCGGTGAGGAAGACTTTGTTGATAAGATATTTCCGCTGGAGGTCCACGAGAATCTGGAGGGTATCAGCTTCGCCGGCGGGGCCCATCCACTGGTCAATGCGATAATCGGGAGCCACGACGATGAGCTGATTTTCCTGGGCGATCTCCAGGATAGCCTGGCAAGGGCCTTCGGTACGCAGATTATATAACTGCCAGCGGTCGCCGCCCATGCCGTGAAAGACGAGAAGGAGATTATAACGCTGGTCGGGATTGAAATTTTCGGGCAGTAAAAGGGTGTAAAGCTGTTCCGTATTATCGTATTTGGCGGTGAAAGAGACCTCCTGCCAGTGGGATTTATCGAAACCCCAGATGGGTTGGTCCTGGGCAGGCAGGGAGGTGGTAAGAAAAAGGGCGATTGTGAATACCAGGAAGGTTTTTTTCATGGCGAACTCCTGTCAGAAGGAAAGGTATGCGGTGCACACCTAGACCTACAAAAGCGTTTGATACACATTTTCTATTCTATCTACCATTGTTTCGTGGTCAAATTCTTTACGGCAGAATTCCCGGCCATTATGGCCCAGTCGGCAGCGGAGGTCCTGGTCGTTGATCAGTTTTTCCTGGGCGGTGATCAGGGCATCGACATCTTTGGGAGGGATGAGATAGCCGGTTTGATTGTTGATGACGACTTCGCGGGCGCCGTCCACATCGAAGCTGATGACGGGTTTGCCGCAGAGCAGGGCCTGGGGCAGAGCGCGGGCCAGACCTTCGCGGAGGGACGCATGGACCAGGATATCGCCGGCGTGGAGGAGCGGGCCGACTTGCTCCGGTGGGACCAGTCCGGTCAGGCGGAAGTGATTTTGCAGATTGTTTTGTGCAATTTGTTCCTCGATCTGGCTACGCAGGCGGCCATCGCCGATGAAAAGCCAGATGACGTTTTTGTGGTTTTGGGTAATCTGGCGGGCGGATTCGATGATGTATTCGTGGCCTTTGAGGTCGGTCAGGCGAGCGACGGTGGCGATGACGAGGGCGTCGGGGGGGATGTTTAGCTGGCGGCGAAGGGCAGTTATCTGTTGGGGGGATGGCTGGGTGAGATAGTTTTTGGTTTCGAGGCCGGAGAAAACACGGGTGAATTGTTCGGGCCGGCCGATACCGGCTTGCAGGGCCTGCTGCGTCATGGCGTCGGCGACGCAAAGGAAGGCGTCGGTGTTTTGGGCGGCATTTTTTTCTATGGCGATGTAAAGGCGGTTGAGCCAGTGCGGCTGGTAGGGGTGGAAGGCCAGGCCGTGAATGGTATGCACGATGCGGGGCCGGGCGCAGGACTGGGTTTGGGCTTTGCGGAGTTCGCCGAGGGCCTTGCAGCAGACCGGATCGGTTTGGCTGCGCAGGGCGGCGGCAGCCCAGCGGCCCAGGATACCGCCTTTGGCGGAATGGGTGTGGACGATGTCCGGTTTCAGCTCGGACAGCAGGTGTTTGAGCCGGTAATAGCCGGGCAGGTCATAAAAGGGATTGATCTGCCGGCGGAGACAGTTTAGTTCGATAACCCGGTAGCCGCCCCGATGGGCACGGTCCAGGAGCTGGCCTTCGGGACCGAGGGCGGGGCCGGTGATGAGGGTAACGTCGTGGCCGCGGCGGTGCAGACCTTCGCAGGTGAGCAGGGTGTTTTCCTGGGCCCCGCCGAGAATCATGCGTGTTATGATATGTACGATTTTCATCTAATATTGACGCCAGCGTCAAAAGCTCTTAGACCCCTTATACTTGGGAAGCCAGAGCTGCTTTTGAATGACAATATAGAATTTTGGCGATTCCGTCAATATTTTATCCACTGCATACAGAGGCCGTTGGGGGGGACCATGGGTCCGGCGGCGGCGCGATTTTGGGCGGCGAGGATTTCCGGAATGGCTTCCGGGGGCCAGTGGCCGCGGCCGATTTCCAGCAGCGTGCCGACGATATTGCGGACCATGTGGTAGAGAAAGCCATCGGCCTCCAGGTCGAAATAGATCCAGTGGTATTGGCGATGGACCTGGCAGCGGAGGAGGGTGCGGACCATGGTCTGGCGGACGGAGCCGGCGGCGGAGAAGCTGGTGAAATCATGTTTGCCGACGAAGAATTTGGCGGCCTGCTGCATGGGTTCGACGGTGCAGGTTTTCCAGAAATGGTAACAATATTTGTCGGCCTGGGGGGGCAGGTCGGCATGATTGAAGACGGTATAGCGATAGAGCTTGGTGCGGACGGAGAGGATGGGATCGAAGGAGAAGTCCACATCCTCGGTCTGCCGGATGCGAATGTCGGCGGGCAGCCGGCTGTTGAGGGCATGGGAGAATCGCTCAGCGGGGATGGGGGAGTTGGTATAGAAGGCGGCGACCTGGCCGGCAGCATGGACGCCGGTGTCGGTGCGGCCGGCGCCGCGGACGGCGACGGGATGCTGGACGACGCGGGCCAGGGCGTGTTCGAGGGTTTCCTGGACGGTGAGGACGCCGCCGGGCTGCCGCTGCCAGCCATGATAGCCGCTGCCATCATAGGCAATGGTCAGCTTGAGCTTACGGGGGTAAGAAGGACGTTCCGGGGTTTGATTCATAAGTACCGTCTCAGGCGAATTTTAGTGGAAATTCCACACTACTGTAAGTATTGTACTGAAAAATCCGGTAAAAACAACGTTTCCCTGGACTAAAATTGCCATGATCAGAGGTAATGAGCGGAAAAAGGGATATAAAAAGATTTGCGGGGAGAATGGGTATAGAGTATGGTGATAGGAATAGGTAAGCGAATGAGTATGTAGAGCCGGAAAGTCAGGGATTTACGAAGGACAGGCGAGGCTGGCGATGATGGATGAAAAAGAGAAATCGGAGGCGGGCGAGGCCCGGCAGCCGGAAACGGCGGGCAACCCCCGGGTGCTGGTAGTCGGCAGTATCAATATGGACCTGGTGATCCGGGCGGCGAGCATTCCGCAGCCGGGCCAGACGATCGCGGGGCGGAGTTTTTCGACGCTGCCGGGGGGCAAGGGGGCCAATCAGGCGGTGGCGGCGGCGCGGTGCGGCGGCCAGGTGAGTATGATCGGGCGGGTGGGCAATGACGATTTCGGGCAGCGGCTGCTGGTGGGATTGAGGGGGTACGGCGTCGATGTATCCGGGGTGATGATCAGCGAGGGAGTCAGTACGGGGGTGGCGACGATTACGGTGGATGACAAGGGGGAAAATGCCATCTGCATCGCCGGCGGTGCGAATCTGCTGGTCAGCAGGGAAGATATCGAGGAGCAGGAAGAGCTGATTGCCGGGGCGGATATCGTGGTACTGCAGTTGGAAATCCCGGCGGAGACGGTCTGTTATACGATCGAAAAGGCGCATCAGTATAAGGTGCCGGTGATTTTGAATCCGGCGCCGGCGCCGGAGAAGATTCATCCGGGATTGTATCAGGCGGATGTGCTGATACCCAACCAGGATGAGACGTCGCTGCTGTGCGGGGAGCCGGTGAACGATATTCACGGGGCGAAGCTGGCGGGGACGGCGCTGATCCGGCGGGGGGCGAAAACGGTGGTGGTGACGCTGGGGCGGCGCGGGGCGCTGGCGATTACGGAGGAGCATATGATTCATGTGCCGCCCTTTAATGCCAAGGTGGTCGATACGACGGGGGCGGGGGATGCGTTTTGCGGGGCGTTTGCGGTGGCGTATGCGCGGGAGAGGGATTTGTTTCAGGCGACCCGTTTTGCGGCGGCGGCGGGGGCGCTGGCCTGCCATAAGTTTGGTGCGCAGCCTTCGATGCCGCATCTGGATATGGTGCTGCGGCTGATCCAGCGGAGCTGCTGAAGGATATTTTGAGGAACCTGGGGCTTAAGCAGAATTCTATGACGGAAAAAGTAGCAAGCAGTTATCCATTCCTGACGGCGGAGATAGCGGGGATTGGCGGGGTGATCAAGGTATGTGAGAAGGATTTTCAGGTGGAGGAGATACCGCTCTATCCGGCCAGCGGGCAGGGTACGCATGTGTATGCGCTGATGGAGAAAAAGGGGCTGAGCACGATGGATGCGCTGCACAAGATCGCCCGGGGGCTGGGGATCGCGGCGCGGGATATCGGCTATGCAGGGCTGAAGGATGCCTATGCGATAACGCGGCAGTGGATATCGGTGGAACATATCGAGCCGCAGCGGCTGGAGCAGTTGGAGATTCCGAATGTCAAGATATTGGAAACTACCCGGCACACGAATAAGCTGAAGATCAGCCATTTGCAGGGGAATCGCTTTGTCATCCGGGTGCGGGAAATGCGCGTGCCGCTGGCGCAGGTCCAGAAGCAGGCGCAGGCGGTGCTGGAGGTTTTGGGCCGGCGCGGGGTGCCGAACTTTTTCGGGCCGCAGCGGTTCGGCAATCGCAGCGATACGCATAAGCTGGGCAAGGCGATGGTGACCGGGGAATATGAATTATTTATGGATCTGTTTCTGGGGCAGCCGCGGCCGGAGGATGGTCCCAATGAGGTGCAGGCCCGGAACTATTATGACCAGGGGGACTACGAGAAGGCGCTGGCGTGCTGGCCGGGCCATTTTCGGGATCACCGCAAGGCTCTGTCGGCCCTGCTGCAGCGAAAAGGCAATAAGAAGGCTGCTTCTCATGCGGTGGATAAAAATTTAAAGCGGCTGTTTGTTTCAGCGTTTCAGTCGGAGATATTCAACCGGGTGGTAGTTGCACGGATGCCGGATGTGGACCGGCTGCTGGCCGGGGATATGGCCTATAAGCATGAGAACGGTGCCTGTTTCCGGGTGGAGGATGCCCAGGCGGAACAGGGGAGATGCGACCGGTTTGAAATCAGCCCGACGGGACCGCTGCTGGGCAAGCATATGACCGAAGCGACCGGGCCGGCGGGTGAGATCGAAAAGAAAGGATTGGCGGAAACGGAGGTGACTGCTTCTTTGCTGGAGAAGATCGACCAATACCGGCTGCGGGGCGGGCGGCGTCCCCTGCGGTTTCAGCCGCGCCAGGTGCAGGTTTCCAGCGGGGTTGATCCGCTGGGGGAGTTTCTGGAGCTGCGGTTCGAGCTGGATTCGGGCTGTTATGCCACCACGTTATTGCAGGAAATCATGAAGAGTGCTGTCTGATACGGAAAGGATATGATTCTATATTATATTTTTGCGGTTGTCCTTTTGCTGGTGCAGGGGCTGGTTTTGGTGGAAGCCTACCGGCATTTGATCTATACGTTGCGGAAGTATCGGCCCAAGGATTCGGACTACAAGCCGCCGGTGGTGCTGATCGCTCCCTGCAAGGGGCTGGACACGGCCTTTGATCAGAATATGGAATCTTTTTTTCAGCAGGACTATCCTGACTATGAGATTCTTTTTGTGGTGGAAAGCCGGGAGGATCCGGCGTATCGGCGTCTGGCGGAAATTCTGGAGCGGCTGCAAACGCGGGGCAACCGGGTGCCGGCCCGGATTCTCGTTGCCGGTCTGGCCCGGACCTCCAGCCAGAAGGTGCATAATCTGCTGGCGGCCTGTGAAGCAGCGTCGAAGGACCGGGAGGTTTTTGCATTTGTGGATTCGGATGTTTGTTTGAAGCGGCACTGGCTGCGGGCGTTGGTGCATCCGCTGCGGCGCAGTGATTTCGGGGCCTCGACGGGGTATCGCTGGTTTGTGCCGGCGGACGGGCGGCTGAGCAGCCAGGTGCTTTCGGCCATCAACGCCTATGTGGCATCGCTGCTAGGCCCGCACCCCTGGAACTCCGCCTGGGGGGGGAGCATGGCCATCCGGCGGGAGATGTTTGACAAAATCCATCTGGCGGAGACCTGGCGAAAGGCCTGTACGGACGATTATACCCTTACGTATCTGGTCAAGAAGGAGAACCTGCCGATTGCCTTTGTGCCGGCCTGTTTTGTGGCCAGTTATGAGGGGATGTCGTGGCGGGAATTGTTTTTGTTTGCCCGTCGCCAGTTTATTATTACCCGGGTTTATATGCCCCGTTTGTGGTGGCTGGCGGCGGCGGGGCTGGGACACTATCTGGCGGGTTTCTGGATCGGAGTGGGCGTGACGGCCTATCTGCTGCGGCAATCTTCTTCGCAGGCTTCCCTGGCTGCCGTCTTACCCGCCGCTCTGTGGCTGCTATCCATGATCAAAGGTCTGACGCGTCAGGTTATGATTGCCAAGATTTTGCCGGAAGACCGGAAGCGGCTGCGCCTCTCCGCGGTTATCGATATATTTTTCCAGCCGCTGGTGTCCGCCTTTACGCTGTGTTGTGTGCTGGCCGCCGGCTTTACGCGGAAGATACGATGGCGGGGGATTTGCTATCATTTGATTGACGCCGATCGTATGGAAATTGAAGCCAATGGTTCGGTTTCGAATAGCTAAGTGGTTATCAGGTAAACAGTAAGGAGATTTTGGGATTCCGGCGGCAGGCATCGGATTTTTGTATCGGGAAAGCGTTAAATTATTTTTGACAAGCTGAAAGACCTCTGCTAAACTCCGCAGAAACAGCTAGATATGTAATTTTGTTATGTTCGTAACTGAATGGTAAGCTATCATTGTTAACGAGGAAAGGAAGTTAAACATGCAGGAATATGAAAAACTCAAAGAACTGGTTGCCGCGGCGGAAGAAGACATTATCAAGGCCCAAGGAGGCAATAAAGCAGCCGGTACTCGAGTGCGGAAATCGATGCAGGATATCAAGCAGGCAGCGCAGGAGGTGCGAATCAAAATTCTGGAACAGCGAACGGTCTGAGTGCCTTTCCTTTCCCCCATTTAGTACACTCTGGCAGGTTCGGGCCGAAAGAGTTTGGCCGTGAGCCAGTCAGGTGTTTGTGGAATACATTGAAGGAGATATCATGCCCCCGCTGCCATTGATAGACCTGGGAAGTATTGACCTGAATCGGGTGTTGTACGATCAGGAGGCGATTTACAAGATCAATCCGCACCGCTATGAGATGGTGCAGTTGAACGGGGTGGTGTATCAGGATGCCGGGCAGGGGCTGGTGGTCGGGTATAAGGATGTTACCGCTATGGAATTCTGGGTGCGGGGGCATATCCCGGGCCGGCCTTTGATGCCGGGGGTAATCATGATCGAGGCGGCGGCGCAGTTGGCGAGTTTCTATGTAAAGATTCTGCGCCAGGATGATGACCGGTTCATCGGTTTCGGCGGGATTGAAGAGACGAAGTTCCGGGGAACGGTTGAGCCGGGCTGCCGGTTATATATGGTGGAGAAGCTGCTGGAGAACCGTCCGCGGCGCTTCCGGTGCGCGGCCCAGGGTTTTGTCAACGGGCAGATGGTTTTTGAGACCGTAATCGTCGGTATGCCGGTTTAAACGAAAAAGGTGTACCTGCCGTTGGCAGGCACACCCTGTGATTCGGAAACAAATTTCCAGTGGTCCTGTGTCAGGCTGACACGTTCAAATCCGGATTGCCCGGGCCGAAGTGTTTGAGCATGACGATCGGATCCGTTTGGGAGGGGTTGGTGATTTTCACCCCGGCTTTGGCGGCGGCTTCGCTGACGAAATATTCATCGTGGGTCAGTTGGCCGTAGCGAATCAGGGTGGGGGTTTCGATCTCCCAGACGCCCATAGTCCCATGTCCCTGCATCATGATCAGGCCATAGGCGGCATGGTCCTTGATGGTGACCGTGGTTCCGGGCAGAACGGTCAGTTCTTTGGCGCTGAAGGCGTCGGATCGGTAGCAGATCCAGTTTTCGAGGTATCCCTGGGCCTTCATCTGGTCCAGCGGCCGGACGGGCCGGGGCTGCATGAAGCGATTACGCACAAAGTCGGGATCGAGATTCAAATCCCAGTCGATCACCTCCAGCAGCCAGTCCACATCGTTCATGCGGTTTTTGGGCGTATCCTTCCAAAGCAGTTCTCTGGGGACGACCTGATCGCCGGTTACGGACTGGTACATGGAAAAGACATCGGAGGCCTTTTGCGGCTCGTAGGTGCACAGGCTGCCGGGGGCATGGAGGACGCCGGGGGGGACATCCCAGCCGGTGCCGACCTGCAGGCGATAGGCGCGGGAGATGTTGGTAATCTTGTTGTCGCCCTTTTCGAAATTCAGCAGGCATTGACGGACCTGTTCTTTCGTTACGCCGGCGTTAAGGCCGAAGAAGGTGTAGGGGAAATCGCCGCCGTAGTTGTTGACCTGGGGCGGGAAATAATAGGCCTCCGGTTTGCCGAGCTGGCCGGTCAGTTTGGCCTGTTCGTCCCGGTGATGGATGTGATGGGGCAGGGCGCCTTTGTTATCGAAGAACTTGGAATAGGCGGGCCAGCGCTGGTATTCGTTCCAGAGCCGCGGGCCGATCAGGTCGCTTTTCAGATCGCTGACCGCGTCACGCAAGAGAACCTTTTCGGTTTTTGCGCCATCTTCCAGGACGATAAAACTAAGCCCTTCGTTGGGACTGGTCAAGGGGCCGTTGTCCGCAGGGGTGGTAGAAGAGAACCAGCGTTCGTCGATGCCGCCGCGGGGGCCGCCCATGGCGTAGTAATCGTCCGGGTGCAATTTGATGCGGCGTCCCGGTACACAGAAGGAACGCGGCACCCAGGCGGGCGCCAGGCGCAGGATTCCGCGGCCTTGTTCGAGAGCCTTGTTGGCAATGGATGAAGTTGACATAGTACCTCCAAAAAAAAGTTATGGTTTATAAATAATGAACGGTTTCCCATTTTCCGCTTTTGGCGGAGGCCAGCACTGTGTCACAGACACACTGGGTGGTCAGGCCGTCGCGGAAGTCCGGGCACATTTTTTGTCCTTTTTCGATGCCGGTCAGGAAATCGGCCAACGCATGGATAAAGGTGTGTTCGTAGCCGATGGAGCAGCCGGGAACCCACCAGTGTTTCATGTAGGGATGATGGGAATCCCAGACCTGAATGGTCCGCCAGCCGCGGACGTGGCTGGGGTCATCATGGTTGTAGTATTCCAGGACGTGGGCGTTTTCCAGGTCGAAGGCGATGGAGCCTTTTTCGCCGTTGATTTCCAGGGTGTTCTGGTTTTTGCGGCCGCAGGCATAGCGGGTGGATTCAAAGGTGGCCAGAGAGCCGTTGTCGAAACGGGCCAGGAAGGCACAGGCATCGTCAATGGTGACCGGCGCGAATTTGCCCGGCTGTTCCTGCAACTCCCGCTCCTTGATGAAGGTTTCGGTCATGGCTGTGACCGAGGCAATCTTGCCATTGAGCCAGATGGACTGGTCGATGGAATGGGCCAGCAGATCGCCCAGGACGCCGCTGCCGGCGACTTTGGCATCCAGCCGCCACAGGGTCTGGCCGCCCTGGGGAACCTTGGCGCTGATGGTCCAGTCCTGGAGATATTTGGCGCGGTAATGGAAGATTTTTCCCAGCAGGCCTTCGTCGATCATTTTTTTGGCCAGGGTGACGGCTGGGACCCGGCGATAGTTAAACCAGATCATGTTCGGGCGGCCGGATTTCTCGGCGGCCTGGGCCATGGCCTGAGCCTGTTTGGCATCCATCGCCAGCGGTTTTTCGCAGCCCACGATTTTGCCGGCCTTGATGGCGGCCATGGCGATTTCGTAGTGCAGATTGTTGGGCGCACAGATATCGATCATGTCGATGTCGTCCCGTTCGATCAGTTTGCGCCAGTCGGTTTCCGTGTTTTCCCAGCCCCAGTTGGCGGCAAAGGCCTCGAGCATGGCCTTATCTTCCGGGCGGGCGGAGAGGACCTTCATGACGGGCTGGTACTCCAAATCGAAGAACTGATTCACTTTCCGGTACGCATTCGAATGCGTGCGTCCCATAAAGCCACAGCCGATCAATCCGATATTGATTTTCTTTTTCATACATTTACCTCATTTCTTTATCTGGATTTAAATTTACCAATTTCCTGTTTCATCAAAGTCAAATAGTAATGTCCTAACGTTTTGGATGGTTCGATATCATTGCTCAGTTCGGGTGAGAGTTCTTCGGTCGGGACCCATTCGTTCCAGGAATTAATCAGGACCATTTGGACGCCCACGTCCCGCGCCCGCCGCCACTGATGTAGGAAAGTTTTGCCTTCTTCCCGGCCGCGGCGGGGCGTTTCGCCCGTATCCTCCCAGCCATTCCAGCCGGGATAGGCGGCGCTGACAATCATCGTTTCCGGCCGGCCGTTATACAGGCTGTAGGCCTGCGGATCACGGTCCCACCAAGACCAGTAGCCATATTTGCTGACATAATTTTCGCCCAGCAGATTCGGCTGGCTGCTCAAAAATCCGGTCATCCACCGGACCGCGAACCGTTCATCATCCCACGCAGGCAGGCCGTCCGGAAAGGGAGAGGGAGTCCAGACATAGACGACCAAAAGCGGCTTGCCCAGGTAGTCAAAGATAAGATCCTGATATTGGGGTTGGGATACGAACTGGTCGTACACCTGGTCGGCCTTTTTCTGCAGCAGACCGTTACGAACATATTCCGGATTTCCGTCAATGCCGAGGAAAATACTGATTTGCGGCCGTTTGTCGAGTTGGACATATTCATCGAACAAAACCTGGGTGGCGTTTTCGATGGCGTCCAGATCCGGACGACTGGCCCCTACTATGCGATTACCGATATTATTCGACCAGTCGATCCAGACGAAATCGACTCCGGCATCGTAGAGCCACCGGGCATGCTGCCGAATGATTTGCCGGTCGTCCGATTTGTAATAACCCAGCTCCGGTTCATCCCAGACCTTGCCCCAGGTGTTGGAGAAAAACCAGCATTGATAACCGATGCCCACGGTCCGGCCTGATTCGGGATTTGGAGGGACGTATTTAGTATTTTGACAGCCCGCCAAACAGGAGCAGAATAAAGCAATAGAAATTATCCTGGCATACGGATTCACTTAGATTTTCCCTTCTATGGTATCTTGCAGCAGTATCAGGGCCTGTTGGTAATCGTGCGGGCCGACGTATTCCAGGATAAAGGGGGCAGCCGGTGCATATTGGGCGGCGGCGGCGACAAAGGCTTTATAGTCGAGGTCGCCCTGACCGGCGCCGACGCCCTGATCGACATGCAGCTTACGGTCTTTGGCATGAAGGCATTGGATCCACGGGCCTAGTTGCGCGAACATTTCCTCCACATCGTTGATTTCAATGAGGTTAGCCGGATCGAGCAAAGCCCGGATGTTGTGTGAATCGACTTCCTCCAGAAACAGCCGTGTTCGTTTGGCACTGGCGAAGAAACCGCGATAGAACGGTTCGAATAGAACCGTCGCATCATGTGCTTGCGCCATTTCCGCCAGCTTCTTTGCCGTTTTGACCATCTGGTCCCAGACTTCTTTTTGGAAGTGATAGGGTACTGGCGGTACTTCTGTTTCCGAGTGATATTCGCCCGCCTCGGTGATGAACTTCCGCACGCCCATATGGCCGCCAATTTTCATCATGGCCTCGAAATAGGCCAGATTGGCATTTCGTTCGGTTTCGTCCGGATGAATCAGGTTGGTATAAACACCGATGCTGTGGATGGTGATACCGGCGGAGCGATAGGCCTCGGCGATGGCCTGGCAGCGCGAGGCGGTCAAATCGGAAACATCGCTTCGCCCGTTGTATTGCCAGTAGCGGCTGTCGGTCTGGTTCAGGAAAAGCTGGACGGTATGGATGCCGGTTTCCGCCAGTTCCCGGGCCAGTTGCTCATTGCTGTACTCGCCGAAACCGAGCGTCGCAATGCCAATTGTCGGAGAATGGTTCGTGGCTGCATTTTCTTTGGCCCGTACTGGCGAAGTGCTCAGCAGGGGCAGAACCGCTGCGGCAGCGGCCGCTTTGATCGCTTCCCGCCGTGTAATGTGCTGAGGTATCTTATTTTCGTTTGCCATATTTCACCCGTTGGATTTACAAAGACCAGCCTTCCCGGTAGGTTCTTTGCAGGTACTGATTAGCCTGCTCGTTATTGGTGATTTTCATATTCGGGCCATCCCACTCTATTTTTTCCCCGGCGCGGAGGGCGACATTACCGAGCATGCAAACCTCTGAAAGCAGGCCGCTGTGCTCGACGAAATCGGAACCGGCTGGAGCGCCGCCTCGAATGGCATCGAGCCACTCCTGATCGTGGCCCCGTGAACGGGAGAGAAGCCGAGGCGGCTTGCCGTACGCCTGCATTTTGGTTTCGGGAATCAGGCGGTGGCCCAGCAAGGTCCCATTTTCACCATAATAGATGATCTGGGCCATATCCCGGCCCGGTTCGAGGTCTTTGGGACGCGGCGGTTTCAGGCCGCCATCGAACCATTTCAGGGTTACCGGCGGCATCTGGCCGCGAGCCGGAAATTCGAAACAAAGGAGTTCGCCCAGTGGATAGAGTTCCGAATTGGTTTGCACACAACTGGCCTCGACGCTAACGGGGTGGCCCAACTTTAACGCCTTGAAGGCAGTCGAGAGAAAATGGCAGCCCAGGTCGCCGATCAGACCGGTTCCAAAGTCCTGCCAGTTCCGCCAGGTCCAGGGGCAATACGCCGGATGATAGGGCCGGTAGGGGGCCGGGCCCAGCCACAGATCCCAGTCGAGTCCCTCCGGCACCGGCGGTGTTTCGGCGGGGCGGCCGGACCAGGTGGGATATTCCCAGAATCGTGAGCCGTAACAGGCGTGGATTTCGCGAACGCCGCCGATGGCGCCATCGGCAATCATTTCACAAACCAGACGCGATTCTTCGGAGGCCTGGCCGTTATTGCCCAGTTGGGTGGCGACTTTCATCTGGCGGGCGGTTTCGGTAATGAGCCGGGTTTCCTGGACGGACCAGGCCAGCGGTTTTTCGCAATAGACGTGCTTTTTCATCTTCAGGGCCGCCATCGCGATTACGGCATGGGTATGGTCGGGCGTGGCGATCATGACGGCATCGACGTCTTCTTTGGCCAGCAGTTCGCGGTAATCGCTGTAGGCCCGGCAGCTCTGGTAGCTGCCCGACTTGCTCTGGGCAGCATAATACTCATTCACAGCTTGACGGGCCGGTTCGTAGCCGCCGGTTCGTTTTTCTTTGCCGTAGGACCAGTTCCAGGACTGATAGCCGCCGCCTTCCCGGTTGACGTCGCAGACCGCCACCACCTGTACCTGCGGGAATTGTTGGAGACGGAGGATATTCTGAATGCCCTGGCCGCCCATGCCGATACCCGCAATCGTTATTTTTTCGCTGGGTGGCATTTCCCCCTGTCCCAGGATACGACGGGGCAGCACGGTAAACGCGGTTGCCGCCGCAGCCTGTCCCAGAAACTGGCGCCTCGATAGATTCAACTTTTTCATGGCTTACACCTGATAAAATATTATATTTCCGATTGTCATGCGTTACTGTTCCAAGCGGGCAGACAGGCTGGCTTGAGACGTATTGCCATAGGCGCCGATGTTAATGCGACTTCCGTTCGGCATGGGTTCCGCGGACCAGTCAAAGCCTGGATCGCCCGCGTCGATAGCGGGACTGTGCTCGTCGTCCTTTACCCAGGTTTTGCTGATGGGATTCCAGTGACCCATTACCGACTTCAGGTGGAAATCCAGATTGGCCGGATCCACCATTCCAATCGGCGCGGCGAACGAGTGGGCATCGTACCCGGTTTTTGTTTGATATTCGGCGAATTTCGCCATGTCGTAGGCGGTCTTCCAGCAGTCGGCCACGAAGGCAGCCGTCGTAAAGTACGCATTGTAGTCAACCGTCATGTTGGGCTGGGCCGAGTCCCTGACACAGAGCAGTGCGCCCGTTGTCTCATGGAAGATATTATTGCGGACATAGAAGGTACTGACCTTACCGGGATCGAGAGATACCAACAGGTGTATCCCGTAGATGGGCCAGCCGCCATGCCGGTGTTGATATTGCGTCCATCCCTTACCGGCGTCAATACAGGTGTTATTTTCGAAATGGATGTTGGATATCAGCGCTGCGTCGCCTGAGAGCCATGCCCCCTCGTATGAGGCATAGTCGCACTTGCCGAGGATGTTATTGCGGAAGATCATATCGTGCTGCACGTGCGCCGAGGCGTTGCCCTGCTGGGTGATGCCGGAATCCCAGATGTTCCAGATGCTGCAACGCTCGATCAAGGCATGGGCCGCAGAGCCCCAAAACTCGATGCCGTTTCCCAGCCGCCAGTCCCAGACACCGGCGCCGCCCATAAATGCAAGGTCGCAATTCGCCACCGTTATGTCAGTTGCCATGACGAACTGAATGCCGTGGAAACCGCCATAACGCAGGTCGAGGTCCTGGAGCGTTACGTAGCTGCCGCTCACGATGATCGTCACGGAAACGGCCATCTCGATGTCAGAGTAATAGGTTGACGGAATCGTATCGGAATAGACCGTGATGTAGTAGTTGGGGTCCTGATACCAATCCCCCTGCGTCTGTCGGGAAATAAGTGAATCCAGGGTCTGGCATAAATATCCGCAGAACGCGCCGTTGTTGTAGATGACGTTGGAAATGCCGTAGGTGGTGTCGATCGGGGCGGTCGTCTGCCAAAGGTTGGCGCCGATGCTGGTCCAGTTCGAGGGGCTGTTAAGCTCGACGGAGCCGAGGATGAGCGGCTTAGCGTCTGCCGGGTCTCCGTAGGCGCCATAGGTAATCCGTCCGCCCGTCGAACTGCCGCTGTGGGGGATCAACCGGCCACGCCACGTCTGGCCCCGCTTGAGCAGGATGGAGTCTCCCGGATTGATTAGATCACCTGAGTTATTCACCTTATCAAGCGTCTGCCAGGGCTGTGCCTCCGTTCCCGGTCCCCTGTCATTGCCGCTGCCAGCATCCACAAAGTAGGTCGTCGCCTCCAGCGAGAGGCACACCCAAATGACAATCGCCCCGGCGGTTTCAACGATTCTACTGTTCATATACATTCCGCTGCCAATTTTATTTATTGATTCTGGCGGGTCTTTTCCAGCTCCACCAGAAATTTAGCAAGATCCATCGTTTCCAGAGCATCAACCGAATTTTTCGTTGAGCGCATCCACCGCCTTTTTACATTCTTCGGTTACGCGCCAGGCGTCTTCCCAGAAGCACAGGTCGATGGTCCACCAGTTGTGGCCCATGTTGTTTTTGGCTAGTTCCGGCATCAGCGTGTCGAAGTCGATCACTCCCTGGCCGAAGGGGGCGTGGGTGGAGGTTTCATCGCCGTGGAGGGTGTTGTCCGAGTCGATCAGGTGCAGGTGGTTGATCTTGCCGCGCAGTTTGCGGGCGAACTCCAGCACCCCGCCGGGCAGGGTTTCTTTCTTACCCCATTGCCGCGCCCCGATGCCGGCGACCATATGGCCGTGGCAGGTATCAAAGAGCACGCCGAAATTATCGTTATTGACTTCGTCCAGGATTTGCAGGATGTCCGAGGGTTTGTTGAACGCGAAGCCCGGCTCGAATTCCCAGGTTACCCGCACGCCCTTGTCCGCCGCCTCGGCGGCACAAATCTTCCAGGTGTCCACCACCCGTTTGCGGGCGACATTGACATCCACTTTGTCAAAGATGGTCGGCGGCTGGACGGCATCCACGCGGATGGCCGGGATGCCCAGATCGACACAGAACTGGAGATTTTTGCGGAACACATTCAGATACACGGAGGTATCTTCGGTATCAATCAGGTGTTCGGCCCACAGATTGGCCGCCAGGCCGGACCAGCCCAGGCCCAGTTTTTTCATTTGTTCCTTGCAGGCCTGCCGCTGTTCTTTGGTGGCCAGGTCGTCCGGGTTGGGATGCGGGGCAAAGCCGCCCAGCTCGATGCCGTCGAAATGAAGGGCTTTCAGTTTTTGCGTTACCTCGGCCCAGGGGACCGGTTTCTTCTGATAGGGTCCGATGGCATACGCCCAGCTTCCAATGGATATCTTTTTCATTTTGTGTCTCCGTGATAAAAGGTTTTGAGTGATCCTTCCGATTATTTCACTTTGGGAATTTCTTTGATGTTGATATTCCGGTACCAGACCTGGCTGGGGGGGCCGGCGTGAATCTGCAGACCGATGATACCGGTTTGCTCCATCTTCTCGTCCGGTTCGGTGTAGTCGATGGTCATCTGGCCGTTGATCCAGAGTTGAATCCGGCTGCCCAGGGCGCGAATGACATAATCGTTCCAGTCGTCACGATGGAGGACTTTTTCCAGTTCCGCCGCGTCGGCCTGGGCCAGAATTGTGTTACGCCGGGCTTCATCGTAGAGGCAGCCCCAGTATTGCTGGCCCATATCCGCCTGATAACCGCTGACTTCGTTGTTGTTGGGAACCCGGCGGCTGCGGAACTGGATGCCCGCGTTGGCATGGGCCGGATCGCCCAGCAGCCTGACCTGGAGATGCAGCTCGAAGTCGGCGTATTCCTTTTCCGTGCAAAGAAACTCATTCCGGGCGGTGTCCTTGTCCAGGGTTCCCGCCACGATGGCTCCTTCGGCGATGCGGAACAATTCCTGATTTCCTTCCCAGCCGGTGAAGGTTTGGCCGTCGAAAATCGCAACCGGTTCGATGACTTCGATGAGAATTTCCCGGGCCGGCTGCGTAAGTTTCTGATCGTTGGTATTGGCCAGCAGTTTTTCCAGCGCGGCCTGTACTTCTTTCGGATTTGCGGCCTTCAGTTCCTGGGCAATCTTCAGCGTGGCCAGGGCTGCCTCCTGCTGCACTTCCATGTCTTCCAGATAGGATTGTACCATTTGCAGGGCTTGCGGGTGATTGACATTGGCCAGGCCGGAAAGAACCAGTTGCTTTTCCGATGTCTGGCGAGCCTGGGCCAGCGCCTGGGCATACAGGTTCAGCGTCTCCTCGACGGGCCTTTCTTCCGGAAGGCTCAACAGGCGAATATAGCCACGAAAGGCCAGCGTGCGATGGGTTTCATTGGGGGTATTCTGAATGATTTTCAGCAAGGCACCGGCTGCCTGAGTGTTGGGCCAGTTGGCCAGGGCGCGAACGGCGGTATCCTGCAGGGCCGGTTCTTTATCCTCGGCGGCGGTTTGCAGCCGTTCCAGGGCCTGGCGATTGGCGATGCCGCCCAGGACCCGCAGCAGGGAACATTGCACGGGGACCGGTTTTGTCTGGCTCAGGGCGGTCAGGACGACATCGGCTTGACGCTGCTCGTCGGCAATCTGGCGGGCGGTCTGGATTATGGCCTGCTCGGCATCTTTTCGCGCCTCTTCCGAGGAAAGGCTGGTTATGATTTTCACCATAGCGGGCAGGTCCTGTTCGCCGGCCAGCCGGGCCAGGGCCTGGAAAGCGGAACGGCTGACCTTCTCGTCGGCCAGGGCCGCCTGCTCCAGCAGGGCCGGTACCGCGCCGCGGGCGCTGCGCTCGGCAAGAATCTGAATCAGAACGGGCCGGTTTTCATTTTTGGCGTCTTTCATTTGCCGGATGATGGCCTCGTCCACGCCGTCGCCGCGGATGGTCTTCAAGCTATAGCCGGCGGTGTCTTTTTCCAGTTGGCTCTCGCCGCCAACGGCGGAGCCGGTGAGTAATTTGACGGAGGAAGCGTTCCCCACGGCGGCCAAGGCCCGCAACGCGGCGATTTTCACTTCTTCATTTTTACTTTGCGCTGATGTGGTAATGACCGGCAGGGCGGCGGGATTTCCCATATCCGCCAGCGTACCGATCAGGAGGACCTGCAGCGGAGTTTCCTGTTTCGGCAATTCCCTGGCTACCAGTTGGATTACTTCCGCTTTTCCGGTTTTGCGGATGCAGCCGATTGCCACCCGGTTCAGAACGGGGTCTGGTTCCTGCAGGGCGGCCAGGGCCAGGGATACCGCACGAACCTCGTCGATTCCCGCCAGGCCATGCAGGGCCGCTCCGCGAATGTGGCCAGGCTCGCCGGGGCCAGCTAGTTCTTCATAGATTTTGGCGGCCGGCTGGGCTTGTCCCTCGTCCGCCAGCCCCTGCGCATAGCGCAGATAGGCATGGGTGGCCGCCGCCGCCAGTTCCGGGTCGCCTTTCGCTCGCATCTCGACCAGCATCTGACGGGCGGTATCACCGCCGATCTTGCCCAGGGCCGCCAGGGCGGCTTCGGCAATATTTTTATCCGCATGAGAGACCAATTGCCGGATTGCCTGGGCACTATCCGAGTCCCGGCGGTTGCCCAGCAGGTTGACGATTGCCACCAGCGTTTTTCCCTGGACCTGGGGCATGGTTTCCCGCAGGATGGTATTAATCTGTGGTGCTGGATCATTTCCCAGGGCATAGCAGGCGATATCCACGGTCTTTTCGTCCTGCAACATGCGGGCCAGACTCGGCAGGGCGTCTTCTGCCCCCAGATACCAGAGTTGGCGGCAGATAAAGGACCGGCAATCCTGGGTGATTTCCTGATCAAGCATCTGGCTCAGCTTAGCCCGGATGATCCTGCGGGGTTCCGGCTGGTCCTGCGTCTGGCGGATCATATCTTCCACCGCGATCAGCGGCGCGCGGGACGTACCCTGCTGATAACCGGCAATCGCGGCCAATTTCGTGTCTATCTGGGCTTGGTCCAGCGGCTGAGCCTGAAGGTACGTGCAGCCAAACCACCCGAAAACCAGGAACCAGACGAATAACGCTTTTTTGATACTGTAATTCATAATATATCCTTCGAAGTCTTGTAAACCTTATTTATAGTTGCCAGGGAGACCGCATGGCCCGGTACAGCATCCGGTTGGCTTCCTCGTCGTTGATGAACCGCTCCGCCTGCACATCCCAGCGAAGTTTGCGACTCAGCCGCACACAGATATTGGCAATATGCCCGGTGGTGGCGGAACGGTGGGCCACTTCGGCCCAGGCAATCGGATTGGACCGGGTTTTTACGCATTGCAGGAAGTTGCCGTGATGCCCCGTCCAGTTGGCCAGATCCGTCCAGCCCAGTTTGGCGAATTTGCGGTTTTGCAGCAGCGACTTCGGCTCGGTCTCGGCGTTGCCGTTGTCATCCACATAGACCCACCCCTCATCTCCTTCGAATTTGACACCGAGCGAACCGCCTTTATCGTGCATAATCAGCTTCACGCCGTCGGCATAGGTGGCCACGACGTTGAAATCCGTAGGCGTATTGCAGAACCCGTCCGCCGGGAATTTGGCCCAGCCTTCATATTCGACCGGCCCGGCCAGGTCGGTGCCGTTGGCCCACTGGCACAGATCGTTGCAATGGCTGCCCCAGTCGGTCATCGCCCCGCCGCCATAATTATAATTCCAGTTCCAGAGCCAACTGGTTATCTGGGCATTATACTCCATGTAAGGGGCCGGCCCCAGCCACATGTCCCAGTCGAAACCTTCCGGGACCGGCTGCGGCGGCAGGTTCTCCGTGATCGGGCCCCGGTTTAAATACGCATGGAGGGTATGCAATTTGCCCAGTTTGCCGCTGCGGGCCAGTTGGACGGCGAAGGCAAAACTCTCCATACTCCGCCGCTGGGTACCACACTGATAAACCGTACCATAGCGCTTCATGGTGTCGGCAACGGCCCGGCTTTCCGCGATTGTCAGCGACATGGGTTTTTCGCAGTACACGTCCTTGCCCGCCCTGGCCGCCTCGATGGAAAGCAGCGGATGCCAGCGGTCCCCTGTTGCGATCAGAACGGCATCTATATCTTTGCGGGCCAGCAGGTCGCGAAAATCTTTATACGCAGCACAGTCCTGATTGCCGTAATTGGCATTCACCAACTCTTGGGCCGCTTGCAGCCGGTCCGGCATCACATCGCACACCGCGACAAACTGCACTTCCTTCTGCCCCATGAAATTCCGCATATCGCGGGTTCCCTGGCCGCCCAGGCCGATGCCGCCCATCACAATCCGCCGGCTGGCGGCGATGGAACCGTCCTTGCCCAGGGCCGAGGACGGTACAAAATAAGGAGCGACGGCGGAGGCAACCGCTGCCGCTGTGGTTCGTTTTAAAAAAGTACGCCGGGAAATCGTTGGCTTCATTGGTATCTCCGAAAATTTCATAAATGCCAGGGGGCGCGCATCGCCCGGGAAATCATCCGGTTGGCCTGGGGGTCATTGGTAAATTGTTCCGTTTGGGGATCCCATTTCAGGCGGCGGCCCAGCCGCAGGCACAGGTTGCCGATGTGACAAACGGTGGTGGACCGGTGCGCGATTTCCGGGGCGGAAGTGGTCTGCGACCGGCTTTTGACACAATTCAGGAAATTCCGGTGATGCCCGGTCATGTATTCATAGTACCCCCGGCGAATCCCTTCTACATAAGCATACTGAATAGCCTTGCGGGTTTTCAGGATGGATTTCGGCTCGGCATCGACATTACCGTTGTCATCGGTATAGACCCAGCCTTCCTCCCCTTCGAACCGGACGGCAAAGGGACGTTCATCATGGAACACCAGTTTGACGCCATCGGCATAGGTGGCGGTGACGCTATAGCGTGTGGGGGTATTGTATAAGCCGTCGCGGGGGAATTCGCCCCGGCCTTCGAATTCGACCGGACCGGTATGATCGGTGTTGTTGCCCCACTGGGCCAGGTCATTGAAATGGGCGCCCAGATCGGTTAGCTGTCCGCCGGAGTAATCGTAAATAAAACGAAAAGTCCCATGACAGCGCCGGGGAGTGTAAGGTTCGTAAGGGGCCGGTCCCAGCCACATATCATAATCGAATCCGTCGGGTATCGGTTCGGGGGGCATTACCCCGGCTGCCGGCCCTTCGCCCAGATAGGTGTGAATTGTATGCAGTTTACCGAGCATCCCGCTGCGTGCGACCCGTATGGTAAACTCAAAACTTTCGATGCTCCGCCGCTGGGTGCCGCTCTGATACACGGTACCGTACCGTTTCATGGTATCGGCGACGGCCCGGCCTTCGGCAATGGTCAGGGATATCGGTTTTTCGCAATAGATGTCCTTGCCCGCCCGGGCCGCGGCAATGGAAATCAGGGCGTGCCAGTGATCGGGGGTGGCAATCATTACTGTATCAATGTCCGCCCGCGCCAGCAGTTCCCGAAAATCATTATAGGCGGTACAATCCTGATTCTGATAGGTCTCATCGACGACACTTTTGGCCGCCAGCAGATGATTGCGGTCCACATCGCACACCGCCAGAATCCGTACATCTTCACAGGTCAGGAAGTTGCGCAGATTGAGCATACCCTGCCCGCCGATGCCGATTACGCCCATGGTGAGCCGTTGGCTGGGTGCCGCGGTACCGGCTTTGCCCAGGGCCGCCGAGGGAATGAAATACGGAGCACTCACGGCTGTGATTGCCGCCGTTGTGGTTTGAGTCAAAAATGTTCGCCGGGAAATCTTTTTCATAAATAGTTTTGTTTATTTGGCCTGGTCCCATTGCTGCCGGATGAACTTATACCCTTGGGTATAGACATCCTCCTGGCTGGTGAAAAAATCCCGCCAGACCCGGGTGGCCGCCGCCAGGCCCGGCAAGGCCCGGCTAAAGGCCTCGATGGTCAGGCAGCCGTCATAGCCGGCAGATCGCAACGCTTTAAAGGTGCCGCGCCAGTCAATATGGCCCGTACCGGGTGTGCCGCGGTCATTTTCCGAAATATG
>JAKQBU010000237.1 GCA_029573975.1 Planctomycetota bacterium | reverse complement strand
GATTTTGAAAACTTCCTCCTGCAAAAAAAGATCATCCAGCCGGCTCATCTGGAGCAGTTGCCCCAATCAGTTACGGATAATGCCGAACCGGTATATTATCGTCTGTTGCGGGCCTATCCGGAGCTGGAGGAGTCCATCTGGCTAGCCCTGGCAAAGTTTCTCCAGATTGAACTAGTGGATTATCATCAGTTGGAACTGAGCGGAGAATTATCCCGCCTGGTTCCGGCCCGGTTGGCTCACGAGTATTCCATCGTTCCTATCGCTTTGGATGGCAAGAATTTACAAATGGCGATGGCCGATCCGCGCCAGTTCGAAAAATGCGATGAATTTGCCATGATCTTAACCCAGCAGCGGGACATCAAAAACCCGACCTCGGAACACTATGCTGTGGTTCCCCGGCTGGCGATGCCAAGTCATGTGCGGCAAATGATTAAGGTGATCTATGGTATTGGGGCCGAAACCATTCAGGATATGCTTGATAGCCAGCCGGATGATATTACGGTCATCGGGCCCAATGTGGTTGACTTGACACCTGAGAAGGAGGTTGGCGAAGAAGCGGCTATTATCCGGTTTGTGAATCAGCTTTTGCTGGAGGCAGCAAAAATGGGCGCCTCGGATATTCATATCGAGCCATTTGAAAAGGACTTAAAGATCCGTTGCCGGGTGGATGGCATCCTGCGGGACGAGCCGGTTCCAGACAAGCTTAAGCATCTGGAGGCCGCCATTGTCTCCCGGATCAAGATTATGGCACGAATGGACATCGCGGAAAAACGGCTGCCCCAGGATGGCCAGATACGCCTTTCCGTTTTGGGCCGTTCGATTGATGTCCGTGTCTCTTTATTGCCAACCATTTACGGTCAGGGCCTGGCCCTGCGTCTGCTGGATCGGCAGATTGCCTTCCGCCGCCTGGATTCCCTGGGAATGCCGGAAGATTATCTGGGTTTATACCGGAAGGTATTGCAGCTTTCCCATGGTGTTATATTGGTAACCGGCCCCACCGGCAGCGGCAAAACAACCACCTTGTACGCCTCCCTGAATGAAATCAACCGCAATGATCGCAAGATGATTACCGTGGAAGATCCGGTAGAATATCAACTGGATGGCATCACGCAAATACAGGTAAAACCAGGAATTGGATTGAGTTTTGCCAATTTGCTGCGGAATATTCTACGCCATGACCCGGACATTATTATGGTGGGAGAAATCCGGGATCCGGAGACCGCGCGTATTGCCGTTTCGGCCGCCATGACCGGCCATCTGGTCTTCAGCACCCTCCACACCAATGATGCCCCTTCCGCCTCGGTACGCTTGCTGGAGATGGGGCTGGAGCCATATCTGGTATCCTCTTCCCTGGAAGCAGTTATGGCGCAAAGACTGGTTCGCATTCTATGCCCCCAGTGCCGGGAAAAATTGCATATGGAACATACTCTCAGCCAGGAAGAACGTAAGTATTTGAAAGGCAAAACAGTATATCGCAGCAAAGGCTGTAGCGAGTGCCATCACAACGGCTATCTGGGGCGAACGGCCATTTTTGAGATGTTCACAGTGGACGATGACATCCGGCAGCTAATATTAGAGCGGGCGGATGCATCGATGATTCGGCAGGAAGCCATGCGAAAAGGTATGCGTACGCTGCTTCAATCTGGTTTTGAAAAAGT
>JAKQBU010000081.1 GCA_029573975.1 Planctomycetota bacterium | reverse complement strand
AGAATAGGGAAATTCCCTATATCGCAACAGTCAGCATATGATACATTAATGCAAGAAACAATATGAAAAAATACGAGATACACCCAATGGCAACTATTGAAGATTCGCAGCATAATTATGACATCTGTATGCAGGGAAACTGCTCTTCCTGCCCCAGCTACCCCAGGGATTCCAAAGAAGGTCTTTTTTGTGTCCGGGGTCCCAGCCAAAGGCCGCTGCAAAAACGAGGCTGCAGTTGCCCCGAATGCCCCATCTGGATCGAAAACGGACTTTCCGGCATGTATTATTGCATGAAACCGGCGAAAAAATAAACCGGCATTCTAAGGGATTGCTCATATGTAAAAGATGTAGTATATTCTGAATTTTTCAGGTTATTCAAAGTACCGGAAAAAGGTTAGAGAAGATCAGCCGTTTCAAATAAATAGTAAAAAAAGGAAAGTTTATGGAATAGTTGTGAACGATTATTTGGCTGTCAATATTTTAGTAGAAAACGTAATTCTTTGCATAACATACTGTTAAAACAATCCATTATGCGGCGAGTTCTGCTGGGGCTGATTCCGTGCAGCAGCGGTGCGGTTTATTTTTTCGGTTGGCGGAGCCTTTTTCTGATTGGGTGGGCAGCGGTAGTGGGATTTATTACCGAATTTATTTTTACCCGGCAGCGCAAGGAACCGGTGAGCGAGGCGGTCTTTGTAACCACCACCATCTTCACCCTCATTATGCCCCCGACGGTGCCTCTGCATGTATTAACCATCGGGATAGTTTTTGCGGTCATGTTCAGCAAGGAGATTTTCGGCGGTTTTGGCCGAAATATCTTCAATCCCGCCATGGCAGGCCGATGTTTCGTTTATATCTGCTTTCCCGTGGCCCTGGCAGGCACCTGGTCTCCCGCGGCCCGGGGGTATTGGGGTGCGCTGGACCGATGGAGCACCGCAACGGGGGTGGAAACGATTACCGGAGCCACCCCCATGGCGGAACAGAAAGCCGGTAAAATTATCTTAAGTTCCGATCCGCAGGCAACCCATACCATTCCCTTTTCGATCAACGAAGGGGAAACGGTTACTCTCAACCGAGGCTTTTTTCTCAAAGCCCTGCTGGGGGGCCGGCTGAGCGGGACAATGGGCGTTACCAGTGCGCTGCTAATCCTGATCGGGGGCCTTTATTTGTTTATAACCCGTACGGCCAGCCGGGCCATCATTATTTCGTTGATTGTGACCTATGCGGTTCTGAGTCAGATTTTATACTGGGCAGGGGTACATCCCGTTGCCGGCGCGTGGCCAGCCTTGCTGGGCGGCGGTTTTCTGTTTGGGGCCTTTTTTATGGCAACCGATCCGATTAGTGCACCTCGCACGCAAGCGGCAAAGATTCTTTACGGTATCCTTATCGCCGTCTTTACGGTAATTATCCGGAATTTTTCCATTTTTAACGGCGGTCTGATGTTTGCGCTTCTGATCGGAAATATGTTTGCTCCCCTTTTAGACTATCTGGTTCGGCTGTATGGGGGGAGGAAAAAAATACAGGAGTCGAAACCATGATACGGGAAAAACGCTGGTTTCCGATCCTATATATGTTTCTGGTAACAATTTTTTTCAGTACGATAATTATCGGCTTTACCCGGTTTACGGGGGAACGGGTAGAAGCCAACCAGAAATTATCATTCGAAAGTGCGGTCATCGGGGTACTTCCGGAATTGTCTAAACAGGCCGGCAGCGGAATGGATATACACCGGCAGTTCACCGATAATATCCTGCCGCCGGATTCCGCTACCGCCGGTGCATTTACCTTTCAGCAAAACGGCCGGGTTCTTGCTTATATTCTGCCGGTTTCCGGGCAGGGTTTCTGGGCGCCGATCCAGGGAGTAATAGGTATCCAACCGGATCGCCGGACCGTTACGGGGATTGCTTTTTACGAGCAGAATGAAACGCCGGGATTGGGCGCCGAAATAGCCAAAGAGCCGTTTCGGCAGCAGTTTTCCGGCCTGATCCTCGCCGCAGAAGGCCAACCCATCGGGATTAGACGGCCGGATGCCTCATTGGGGAAAAATGAAGTACACGCGGTTACGGGGGCAACCCAAACCAGTACCCGGCTTGAAAAAATTATCAATTCAGCCTTACAGCAATGGAGGGACAAAATGGAAGGCATAGCCGTCGAAAAACAGGAATAAAAACCATGCAAACGCAAACCCGGAAAATCATGCAGGATGGTGTCTGGCAAAACAATCCGATTTTTGTTCAAGTGCTGGGGATTTGCAGTACGCTGGCGGTTACCAATCTGGTTGCCAATACCCTGGTCATGTGTGCGGCGTTGATTTTCACCGTTTCCTTCAGTTCGGCGACCGTTTCTATCTTGCGGCAGCTCACCCCGCGCAATATCCGGAGGATGGTGGAAACTCTGATCATGGCCTTTTATGTGATAATTGTGGATGTGGTGCTGAAGGCCTACTGGCCGGACATGAGCCGCTCTCTGGGACCTTATGTCGGATTGATTATTACCAACTGCATCGTCATGGGCCGCTGCGAGGCGTACGGTATTTCCAATCCCCCCGGGCGGGCCTTTGTCGATGGTTTTTTCAATTCCCTGGGTTATACGTATATTCTGCTGATTATCGCAACATTCCGGGAAATCCTGGGCATGGGTACGTTTCTGGGCCTGGCTGTGCCCTTCTTTAGCGGACCGCATTGGGACAAATGGATTATTCTGGTAATGCCGCCCGGGGCCTTTTTTGTACTCGGTGTTTTAACCTGGATTTTCCGGACGATCCAGTTCCGAAAGGAGAAGACTCACCCATGACTATTGGAAGTGAAATTTCTCAGGCGTTGGTAGTCTGTATATCGGCGATTTTCACACAGAATATTCTGCTGGCTTATTTTCTGGGGATCTGCCCGTTTCTGGCGGTCTCGCGGGAGATTAAGGCCGCCTTCGGATTGGGACTGGCGGTGATCTTTGTGTTGACTGCGACCACGCTGCTGAATTGGCTGGCGTACCATTATGTTCTGGTGCCCTTGCACCTGGAATATTTCCGCTTCATACTTTTTATTATCATTATTGCGGCTTTTGTCCAGTTTACGGAAATGGTGATTGAACGATATTCGCCCTTTTTGTATCAATCGCTGGGCGTTTTTCTGCCCTTGATTACCGTAAACTGTGCCATTCTGGGAGCCTCCCTCTTTATGGTCATCCGCGATTATACCTTTATCGTAACCATCGGTTATGGTTTGGGCAGCGGCATCGGCTGGTTTCTGGCAATCATCGCGATGGCCGGCATCCGGCAGAAGCTGGCCCATGAGCGCATTCCCCGCGGTCTGCAGGGACCGGGGATCGCCCTGATAATTGCCGGCCTGATGGCGTTGGCTTTCACGGGATTTTCCGGTGTTTTACAGGGAAGATAATGGGATGTTCATCAGTATTTTTATCACGGTGTTAATCGTCAGTTCCCTCAGTGCCGGTCTGGCAGCGATTCTGGTACTTTGCCAGCTTTTCGTAGCCAATTACGGAACCTGCAAAATCTCCATCAACCGCGAAAAAGAACTTAGCATAGAAGGAGGAGAATCCCTGCTTTCCAGCTTGAACGCGCAGAAAATATTTATCCCCAGTGCCTGCGGCGGCCGGGGTACCTGCGGTTTGTGCAAGCTCCGGGTTCTGGAGGGGGCCGGCCTCCTGCTGCCCACCGAAGAACCCTATCTGAATCCCGAGGAACGCAAAAATCAGGTTCGTCTTTCCTGCCAGGTCAAGGTTCGCAATGATCTGCAAATTGAAATTCCTCCCGAGCTTTTCGCCATTCGGGAATATACCTGCCGCTGTGTGGACATCCTCGATCTGACCCATGACATCAAACAATTTCGTTTGGAACTGCAAGAACCTGCAATTATGAATTATATCCCCGGCCAGTATGTGCAGCTATACACGCCTCCCTATGCCAAACAAAAGGAAGAAGTCTATCGGGCCTATTCGATTTCTGCGGACCCGGCCCAAAAAAACATCATTCAACTGATTATTCGGCTGGTTCCCAACGGAATTTGCACCACCTGGTGCTTCCAGTACCTCAAAGTGGGCGACACCGTAAGATTCAACGGCCCCTTCGGCGACTTCCACCTCTCCGATACCGACAAACCCATGCTCTTCATCGCCGGCGGCTCCGGCATGGCCCCCATCAAGTGCCTGCTCCATCACATGAAAAACACCGGCAGCCAGCGGCAGGCCACCTATTTTTTCGGCGCTAACCAAGTCAAAGAACTGTTTTTGACGGATCAGATGCGGGAGTTTGAATCCGTTCTGCCGCATTTTCGATTTGTCCCGGTAGTGGCTATGCCCGAAGAAGGCCAAAGCTGGCAGGGACAGATAGGTCTGGTAACGGATGCGGTACGACGGGAGGTTAAAAATGCTACCGATTGCGAAGCCTATCTTTGCGGCAGTCCGGGCATGATCGATGCGTCAATCCAGGTTTTGAAAGATCTGGGTATGAATCAGAAACAAATTTATTTTGATAAGTTCGGATAAAGAAATGAAACAAACACCCCAGGAACAAAAATTAGAAGAGATCCTCCGGTCCGCAACGTGGGTCGCCGGCGGTTTTATGGGCGAAGACCGGCGCAGCCATACAGAAATCATCGCAGCCGATCAGGCCGCCCTGGTTCGTCTGCACTATACGGCCCAGCAGATAGCGGCCCGCATGGAAGTGATCACTCGGCTGGCAACGTCCGGCCTGGGCAACTGGGTATCCATCGATTCCCTTCGACAGGCCCGGGTGGACGAAGCCAAAGGCTCTTTGCCTTGTCCCTGGCCGCACTCCGGCCGTTTTGCCAAACGAGTCACTACCGTCCGGCGGCTGGATAATAACCAGACTCTTTTCTGGTCTGACTTGAATATCCATATGATCGCCGAACATACTTTTTTCGAAGGCAGAGGTTCTTATTTCCGTATTGATCCTGAAAAGATAATTACACTGATTTTCTAGCTGGCTGTTATCCGTAAAGCCGGACAAAAATCATGGTTTATGGAAAACGTTCCTGATTTGACTTTATGGCTTCTACCAACATAACATGAAATAAGAAAGGAGATGATCAGGATGAAAACGAATATTGTTTGGATACTTTTATGCTTCATTTTCCTGGGGGTTTGGGGCTGTCGGAAAGAAGAGCCTGCTAATCCTGCTGAGCCTTCCGCCTCTCCTGCCGACGTTGTGCCGTCCGCCCCGGTTATGCCGGCTTTGGGCGCCTCTGCCCCGGTTTTTCGGCTGCCGGACCCCGAGGGGCGGCTGGTCGGACTGGACGATTTTCCGGACGGCCGGGCGTATGTGGTAGTCTTTTTGAGCAATCATTGCCCCTACGTGAAGCATATTCGGAACGGACTGGTGCAACTGGTTAAAGAATATCAGGCGAAAGGGATCGTGGTGATCGGCATCA
>JAKQBU010000232.1 GCA_029573975.1 Planctomycetota bacterium | reverse complement strand
TCAAGAGCCGCTTCGACCAGCCGTTGGGGATCGTCTCGGTCCCCTCGATGGTGTACAGGAAGTACTCGCTGAGCCCTTCTTTTCTAATCTCTTTTTTTCCTAGACCATCAAATTTCTTCTCAACAGCAAATCCTAAAAAATCCACTCCTAGGGTTGTAATTTCATCCAATAAAAATTCCCCTCCAGCCGACCTTCCACCTACACCACCTACATATCTACCACGCGCGATTTGAGGAGTGCCGTAAGGATATTCACGCCGGGCCAGTTCTACGATCTGGTCGAACAGATGAATTTGACCGACCAGCAGGCGGGTCTGGGCTTTTTCGTAGTCTTCGCCGCTCTGGTTATCGACGCGGACATATCCCTCCAGATGCATCGTCGTCTCGTCCGGGGCCAGAGTGCCCATATAAAAGGCCCGCCACTGCAACCCGGAGGTGAAATAGGTAATCGTAAAAGGCACCTCCCCGCTCACCTCCGAGTGAATCAGCCAGCGCCCCAGCTCTTTTAACCGCGGCGGGAAGACCAGTTGCTCCACGCGAATCTGCTCACGCTGCGCCTGGGGTTCCAAAGTGAGGGACGTGGGATCTATCAGGGTATTGGACCACATAAACTGTAACCAGTTCCAGCCTTTTTTCATCGTCAGGTTCCGCTGTTCCCGCACAAGGGTTAGATCGGCGGAGTTGTAGATGGTAAGCTGGACGTTTTCGCGGTGCGGCAGAGTTACCAGTTCGATGTTGCTGGCGGGGGCAAACGGCGGTTTTTCCCCTTCTGCCATGTGAACGGCAGCCATGCTGCCCTCGGCAGCCGGCGTTTCTATCATCCCCACAGCAGGTTTTCCTATATTGTCCATGTCTCTAAGGAGCGGCGGAACCGGCTCTTCGGTCACCTCCCGCTGAACCACCGGTTGATCTGTTTCGGAAGGAACTGGAACGGATTCGGTTTGCGGCGAACGAAGAAAGTGTCCCGTTACCAGCAGACCACCGGCTACAACCAGCACAGCCGCGACGGCGCTCAGCCAGCCCGTCCGATGATAAAACGGCCCTCGACGGTGTACTGCAGGCAGCTTTCTTTCCTGCAGGGTACGGGCAAGCAGTTCTTCCGATACCTGCGGTTCATCCCGCAATAAATCCAGGGCCGCAAATTTCTGTTTGAGTTGTTCCAGTTGATCCCGGCAGGATGGGCATTGAGAGAGATGTTCACTCACCCGTTGCCGCTGCTGTTCCGAAGTCAGGTGAAACTGGTATTGGATGAGTTGTTCCTGGTTCAGGTGTTTTGTCATTCCACACCTCCCTGCAGATCCGGCAGGCGCCGGGCAAGGGTCCGTAAGGCCCGAAACATGTGGGTTTTCACGGTACCCAGCGAACAGCCCAGTACCTCGCCCACCTCGCGATACGTAAGCCCCTGATAGTAGGCCAGCACCAGCGTCATACGCTGCTGGCGGGGCAACTGCTCCAGGGCCTCTTGTACCTGGCGCTTTTGTTCCGCTAAAACCAGCGATGGCAGCGGATGGCAAGTCTTTTCATCCGCCAGAACGGCTACTAGGGGCGTATCCGTATCATAATTGCAATCCACATTCTGGTTTAAGGAAATCATCTCTCGATCCTTTTTCCGTCCGCGCAGTCCATCCAGAGCCACATGGGTGGCGATTACATACAACCAGGATTGAAAGGAGCCGCGGCCCTGAAAGGTGTCGGCCTTCTCATGTACCCGCCGGAAGGTCTCCTGGAACATATCCTCCGCCTGCTCTCTGTTTTTACTCATATGCCGGAGATAGCCTAACAGACGGCCGCCATGCCGGGATACAAGCAGGCCAAAGGCCTCCCTGTCACCCTGCCGATGGGCACTCATCAAAGTTTCGTCACTAGGCTCTATCCGGTCCATGTTCTCCTTCTCTTCTTTTGACGAATCGTTCAGCACATCGGTTGACTGAAAAATAGACCAGCCTGAAAAATTATTATTTTATCGGTAAAATCATGTCTGGTAAACGGTTAGCCCGCATATTTCACGGGGTTTTGACACATGGCATCCTAACTCCATTAGGAGTTAGCGGGAAATGGCGATTTTGACGGTCCCGTCAATTTTAGGACAAAAAATAGAAAATGGTGTCTTGCAAAATGAATTTTTTGCTTGGAAAATCGTTTCTTTTCGCCTGACAAGCGCTGTCGTAACCACAATTGTTAATCCGGTAAAATGGTAATGATAAACTCATGGTTTTCCCCATCGAAGTCAATTTTCAGGACGCGCCCGTCGATGGGGCAGAAATAAGGCTGGCCGCTGCCATCGGTCTTTTGACCGACAATCTGATTTCTGTGAACGGTTTGCCCTGCCCGGACCCCTGTACCATGCGTAGCATTGACTCGTAATTCTATTTCAGACATGATGCACCTGTATTGACGGAACCGCCAGAAGTCGATTTTGGATTCCAAAAACAGCTCTGGCTCCCCAATAACAAGGGGTCGAAGAGCTTTTGACGCTGGCGTCTGTATTACTCGCGGACTTTTGGGAATTCCCTGATCCCCATAGCCCTGGCAATCTTCCTGGCCACTTCGGTATTATCCATTACTCCGGTAAAAAGCTCCGAGCCGGGACCGAATGCATACACCGGCACATCCGCCGCGCTGTGCCCGCCGCTGCTCCATTTCACTTCTTCACCCAAATTGGCAAGTCCGCCGGTTTCGTGGTCCGCCGTTACCACCACCAGCGTATGTTTATCGCGTAAAGCAAACTCGGCCGCCTCTCTCACCGCCAGATCAAAAAGCAGCGTCTGCTTCACGCTGTTTTCCGGATTATTGGCATGACAGGCCCAGTCGATCTGGCTGCCCTCCACCATCAGGAAGAAACCCCGATTTTTCTCCCCACCGAAAAAAGGACAAACATTGCCGTTTTTCTCATTCCTGCTCAATAATTCAATTGCCTTCCGCGTCATTTGACCGATACTCGGTTCCGGCGAAAAAGTTGTAAGGGCGCTATCCTGAAACAGGCCAAGTACATACGGATCCTCCGCTTCCTCCATCTGCTGAAGATCGGTAACGATCCGATACCCCTTCTCCTTCGCCTCCGCCAGCAAATCCCGTTTATCCTGGCGGTTCTCGGCCAGCCAATGGCTCCGGCCTCCTCCCAACAAAACCTGAATATCGTGTTCCAGAATCTGGGCCGCTATCTCCTGTTCTTTCCCCCGGTCATTGATGTGGCTGCCAAAGGCCGCCGGCGTAGCATGGCTGATCGTCGAAGTTACCACCAACCCCGTTTTTTTGCCCATCTCCTGCGCCGCCTCCAGAAGATTCCGATAGGGCTTTTGGTCTGGATCCATACCGAGCATGCCGTTATTCGTCTTGATCCCGCACGCCAGCGCCGTCCCCGCCGCCGCCGAATCCGTAACCGGGCTGTTGGCCGAATGGGTCTTTGCGAAGCCGGTTACCGAAAATTTCTCCATATACAGCTTTCCCGCCGCACCAACCGCCTTGCCTCGGGCTATCTGTACCTGGACAGGCCCCATCCCATCCCCGATCAGAAATATGACATTCTTCGCCTTTCGGCTAAAACCCTTCTGCTTATAAACCTCGTTGGTTTCTGGCCCTCGGTAAAAACGGATATCGCTGACATCCTCGGTTACATCCCCGTAATTATACTGCGTATAATCCGTCTTGCTCTCTCCCCGGTTCACACCCGTCAAACCGAAAACCAGCCCGAAAACCAGCCATAATCGAAATATATGCACGCTACCAATCCTTTCTGTACTATCAGGGTTTCTGGATTTCCTGCTGCCTGCCTCTGCCTGCCGGACAAGCCTCAGTTCCAGCGTCTCGGTAATCGTAGTGGTTTACTTACGAATTGCAAGAAGTTTTGACCGGCATTGGGCCAATTTAAGACCTATAAGCCCTATTCTTTACTTCTGCTATTCCCCCGCCCGCCGGTCATTTCGAGCCTGCCGAGAAATCTATTTAAACAAGCATCGCCCCCGGCGATACCTCTGTCATTCCCGCGCAGAGCCTGCCCTCGACCTGATCGGGGGCAGGAATCCATCTTCTTTTCCCCGCTCTCATACCATACCCCATATATCAGCCAACCAACCCCATTC